>NZ_JBFBBY010000179.1:0-13740 GCF_040682875.1 Amycolatopsis sp. NPDC051071
CGCGGCTCAGCCGAAGAAACTCGACCTTCACACCTTCCGGAAGTACATGAAGGCCCCCTTCCTTGCGCCTAGCGCAAGGAAGGGGGCCTTCCTGTACTTCACACGAGCAACGTGTCCATTATGGACGCTCAGGGCACGGTCGGCTCCGACGACCGGTCCAGTATCCACGCGCGAATACCCCTTGAAGCTCGCGAAGAAGGGCCTACCTGGCAGAAGCAGCTACGCCAGTAGGGAAGGAGGGCTTCACGGACCTGGGCAGCGAGAGCGGCGGCGAAGGTGGCCTACCTCGCCGAGTAGTCTTTGAAGCCCTTCCCGGTCTTCCGTCCCAGCCGTCCGGCGGTCACGAGGTGCTCCAGCAGCGGCGCGGGCGCGAAGCCTTCTTCGCGGAACTCGTTGAACAACGTCCGCTGGATCGCCAGCGAGACGTCCAGCCCGACGACGTCGAGCAGTTCGAACGGGCCCATCGGCAGTCCGCAGCCCACCTTCATGGCCGTGTCGATGTCGTCGGCGCCCGCGTAGTGGGCTTCGAGCATCTTCACCGCGTCGTTCAGGTACGGGAACAGCAGCGCGTTGACGATGAAGCCCGCCCGGTCGCCGCAGTGCACGGGGTGCTTGCCCACCGCCGCGCAGACGGCGTCCGCGGTCGCGATGACGTCGGGCGCGGTGGCGATGGTCGAGACGACCTCGACCAGTTTCATCAGCGGCGCCGGATTGAAGAAGTGCAGGCCGACGACGTCGGACGGCCGCGAGGTGGCGGCCGCGCATTCGATGACCGGCAGTGACGAAGTGGTCGTCGCGAGTACCGCGCCCGGTTTCACGACGTCGTCGAGAGCGGCGAAGACGGCCTGTTTGACGACCAGGTCCTCGGCCACCGCCTCGACGACGAGGTCTACGTCGGCGAGTTCATCGAACTCCACCGCGGGCGTGATCCGGCCGAGTGCGGCGACGGCGTCCCCTTCGGACAGTTTGCCCTTGACGACGGCCTTGTCGAGCGACTTCTTCACCCGCGCGACCGACACTGCCGCCTTTTCGGCACTCCGCGCCCGCAGGATGACCTCGAAGCCGCGTTTCGCGAACACCTCGACGATCCCGGTCGCCATGGTCCCGGTTCCGACGACGCCGACCTTGCGCACCTCACGCGGCGCGGCACCCTCCACTGTGGACGCCTTGACCGCGTCGGTCACCGTTGGCGAATCGGCTTCGTCGTAGGAATAGAAGCCGCGGGCGGTCTTCCGCCCGCGCTGCCCGGCGGTGATCATCTGCTTGAGCAGCGGAGCAGGCGCGTGGAGCCGGTTGCGGGACTGGTGATACATCGTGTCGAGGATCTCGTACGCTGTGTCCAGCCCGATGAGATCCAGCAAAGCCAAGGGCCCCATGGGATATCCGCAGCCGAACCGCATTGCCGCGTCCAGATCCTCACGGGTGGCGTAGCGCTGCTCGTACATCCGCACGGCGTGGTTGAGGTAGCCGAACAGCAGCGCGTTCGCGATGAACCCGGCACGGTCGCCGATCACCACCGGCGTCTTGCCGAGGCGTTCGGCGAACGCGACGACGTCGGTGATCACGTCCGGCTCGGTGACGACGGTGCGCACGATCTCGACCAGTTTGAGGATCGGCGCCGGGTTGAAGAAATGCATCCCGACGACCTTGCCCGGCCGCGCGGTCCGCACGCCGATCTCGGTGATCGACAGCGAAGACGTGTTGGACACGAAGATGGTGTCCGGCCCGGTGATCTTGTCCAGCTGGGTGAAGACGTCGGATTTGGCTTCGAGGTTCTCCGGGATCGCCTCGATCACCAGATCCACCTCGGAAAGTTCGGCCAGTGACGTGGTGTACCGGATCCGGCTCAGCAACACCGTCCGGCCGTCGGCGTCGAGTTTGTCACCCGTCACCGCCCGTTCGGTCGAATGCTCCAGATGACCCCGGCCCCTCGCCACACCCTCGTCGTCGATCTCCACCGCGACCACGGACACGCCGCTCCGCGCGAGTACCTCGGCGATCCCGGCACCCATGGTGCCGAGACCGATGACTCCCACACTCGAGATTTCCCGCGCCACAACCGGCCTCCGGAGGTTACTCGTCGGTAGTTTCTCCGATCGTGCCATGCCGGGGCGCGGAAAGCAGCGGCTGTCACCCTCCTAATCGAGTCAGTGGTGTCTCACTCGCCGAAGTTCCGGTCGACCAGATCCTTGACCTTCGCGAGGGCGTCCTCGGCCTGCGTGCCCCGGGCGCGGACCTCGATCCGGTCGCCCTGACGTGCGCCGAGAGCCATCAACGCGAGCACGCTGTTGGCGTCCGCGGTCTCGTCGCCGAGCCGCACGGTGACCTCGGCGTCCAGCCCAGAGAGGCTCCGGACCAGCACCGCGGCCGGCCGCGCGTGCAGGCCGACTTCGTTCCGCAACGTGAGTTCGACACTGCTTTCGCCGTCCTGCGTGCCGGCGTCGAACGTGAGGTCCGGCGGGGCACCGGCCGACGCGGCGGCTTCGGCGACGGCCTCGCGCCCGGCCCCGCCCTGTGCCGCGACGGCCGCGGCGATCGCGCCCTCGACGAGCGGCGCGTCCACCACCACGCCCGCCGACGGGTCGGCGAGCGATTCGACGGCGAGATCCGCGGTCATCTGCGCGCTGCCGAGGTCGTAGAGCAGGACCACACCCGAGCCCGAATCGGCACGCTGCGTCGCCGCGACGACCTCGTCGTAGTCCGTCCCGATCCCGCCTTCGGCCAGCCCGCCTGCCGCCACGATGGTGACGTCCGGCGCCATCTGCGCGGCGAGTTCGGCCAGCCCTTCGGCGATCTTGGCGCTGTGAGAGACGAGTACGATGCCGACGCTCACTTGGCGGCCTCCGCGAACGCGCGCAGCAGCAGTGCCGTCGAGCGTGCACCGGGATCGAGATGGCCCTTCGCCCGTTCCCCGAGGTAGGACGCCCGCCCCTTGCGCGGAACGAGGTCCACTGTGGACTCGGCGCCCTTGTCCGCGGCGTCGGCGGCGGCGGTCAGGATCGCGGCGATATCCCCGCCGACGGCTTCCTCGGCGGCGGACACGGCGGGGATCAGCGCGTCGACCATGGTCGCGTCTCCCCCGACGGCCTTGCCGCGCGCCTGCACCCCTTCGAGCGCCGCGCGCAGTGCCTCGACGAGCAGCGGACCGTCCACTTCGGCCGCGTCACCCAGTTTGACCGACGCGCGAAGGAAAGCCGTGCCGTACAACGGCCCCGCCGCGCCGCCGACCTTCGAGATCAACGTCGTGGCGGCGAGTTTCACCACCGCGGCCGGGGTTTCGGGGGTCGCGGTGTCCAAAGCGGACACGATGGCGGTGAACCCGCGGTCCAGGTTCTCGCCGTGGTCGGCGTCGCCGATCGCACGGTCGAGGTCAATCAGCTCGGCTCGGTGCTCGGCGATCACCGCGGCCGCCGCCCGCAAGGCGTCGGCGAGCGTTTCGGCGGTGCAGGCCATCAGACTCCCCACCTCAGTGCCGGGGTGTTCACCGGCGCGTCCCACAACTCGGTCAGCTCGTCGTCCAGTTCCAGCAAAGTCAGGCTCATCCCCTGCATTTCGAGGCTGGTGATGTACGGCCCCACCAGGCGCCGCTCGACCACGATCCCACGCTCGGCCAGCAGCCGCTCGGCGATCCCGTGCGCCAGGTACAGCTCGACCAGCGGGGTGCCACCCATCGAGTTCGTGAACAGCAGCACCTTGTCGCCTTCGCCGAAGGGGAGGTCCGTCACCACCGCTTCGACCAGGCGTGCGACGAGTTCGTCGGCGGACACGATGGGGATCCGCTCGATACCGGGTTCGCCGTGGATCCCGATGCCGAACTCGATCTCGTCGTCGGCGAGGTCGAAACTGGGCTCGCCCGCGTGCGGCACGGTCGGCGCGGTGAGCGCGACCCCGATCGAGCGCACCTGGCCGATCACCTTGCGCGCCAGGGTCTCCACCGCGTCGAGCGAGTCGCCGCGCTCGGCGGCGGCACCGGTGATCTTCTCCAGCAGCACGGTGCCACCGACACCACGACGACCGGCGGTGTACGTCGAATCCTTGACCGCGACGTCGTCGTCGATGACCACGCTGCGCACGTCCAGCCCCTCGGCGGCGGCGAGTTCACCGGCGGTCTCGAAGTTGAGCACGTCACCGGTGTAGTTCTTGACGATCAGCAGCGCGCCCGCGGCACCGGTGGTGGCCTTGACCGCGGCCTCGACGGCATCCGGCGTCGGCGAGGTGAACACCGGGCCGGGGACGGCGGCGGCCAGCATGCCCTTGCCGACGAAGCCGCCGTGCAGTGGTTCGTGGCCGGAGCCGCCGCCGGAGATCACCGCGACCTTGCCCTCGACGGGTGCGTCCACCCGCACCACGATCGCCGGATCGTCCTCCACGCGCAGCACATCCGCGTGTGCGGCGGCGAGCCCGCGCAGGGATTCCGCGACCACCGTCTTCGGGTCGTTGATGATCTTCTTCATGGCGGTCTCCGGCACGTCGGCGGGTGAGGTGTCCCCTTCCTACCTCGCCCGGCCGGATGCCGCCAGCGTCAGGGCTTCGGCAGCTTCGAGATCACCGACTTGGCGATCTTGCCGGCCTTCTCGCAGGACGCCGCTTCATCTTTCTTCTCGTCGTAGTTCTGGTAGATCACGCTGGCGATCTCGACCTCGTCGTCGACCCACGGCTTGTGCTGCCACTCGATCTTGCACTCGGCGGTGCTGCCGGAGCCTGCCTTCTGATAGGCCGTGACGCCCTCGATGTCGATCTTCTTGCTGCCGTCGCGTACCTCGGGCGGGAGGCCGTAGCGGAAGCCGATCGAGATCCGCGGGTTGGAGCCAGGGGTCCAGTCGCAGGAGTGGAAGCTGGTCAGCATGGTCGCGCCGTGCGGCACCACCTCGGTGAGCACGGCTTTGTCCGCGGCGGTGCACGGGTCGACGGCGGTCAGCGTGCCCGCGGTCGAGGGGTACTTCGCCGGTGACGCGTGCAGGCTCTTCACTGCCTTCGCCGCCACCGTGCGACCGGCCGCGCAGGGATCGCCGCCGTCATAGGTGACCGAGAAGTCGATCCCGCGCTCGGGTTTGCGCAACGTCATGATGCCGACGTCACAGCTCTTGCCGTCCTTGCTCTTCCGCTCGATCTGCGGAAGGCCCTCCAGCGCCGTGATGGTCGCGCCCTGGGTGGAGACGTAGGTCGACGCGCCGATTTCGACGCTGACGGAGAACTCCTTGCCGCCGGCGTCGGTGACCTTCGCGCGGCAGGAGCCGAACGAGGTGAGCGACGGGCTCGGGTCGTCCTTCGGAGTGCCGAGGCTGCTCAGCACGTCCTTGCTCACCAGCGGGCACGGATCGATCGTGCGCAGCACTGCGGGTGTGACGGCCGGGTCGTTGATGTCCCCGCTCGGCACTTCGCCACCGGAACCGGCTTCCGCGGCGGCGGTGGTACGGGCGAAGTTGGACTTGCCGAGGTTCTGACCGCAGGCGGAAAGCACGCCGAGCGCGGCCACCATGGCCAGCACGGACGCGATCCGGCGACGTCGAGCGTTGAGCAGCACGACGTGCACGGTAGCCGGACCGCCGTCACGCTGTCCGGACAACCCGGCTATTCGCCGCCCTCGCTCTCGGCCGAAGGCGGCACCACGATCGGGCGCAGCTTCGCCCACAGCGTGAACAGCAGCCCGAACACCAGCATGCCGATGCCCGCCCACAGGTTGATGTTGACGCCGGCGGCCTTGGCCAGCTCTTCTTCGGTGGTGAAGCCGATGCCCATGATCGTGAGCACCAGCCCGTAGCCGCCGACGAGCAGGGCGATGACCAGCCGGATGTCGAATACGCCCGCCTTCTTGGGCGTCTTGGACTCAGCCATCTCCGGCCTCCTAGAAGATGATGTTGAGCGCGATGGTCAGGATCAGCACGATGCCGGCGAGCAGCCCCGGCTTGCGGTACCAGCCCGCGTTCTCGCCGGTGTCGTCGTGCTTCAGCGACTCACGCGGGGTCAGAGAGTAGACGAGACCGACCAGCTGCGATTCCGGCTTCGGCGCGGTGGCCAGCGAAACCGCGACGCTCACCAAGATGTCGACGGCGAACGCCGTACCGGCGGCCACGAAGCTGATGCCCTGCCCGGTGAGCCCGAGTACCCCGGTCTGCGACAGCAGCCACACGGTGATCGCGGACGCGGTACCGGAGACCAGGCCGACCCAGCCCGCCGTCGGCGTCATCCGCTTCCAGAACATGCCGAGGATGAAGGTGGCGAACAGCGGCGCGTTGAAGAAGGAGAACAGGTCCTGCAGATAGGTCAGGATGTTCCCGGAGTTCGACGCGATGAACGCGGTGCCGATCGCCAGCACCGTGCCGACCGCGGTGACCAGGCGGCCGAGGCGGAGGTAGTAGCCGTCCGACTCGTTCTTCTTCACGTACGACTGCCAGATGTCGTAGGTGAAGACGGTGTTGAAGGAGCTCAGGTTCGCGGCCATCCCGGCCATGAACGACGCGAGGAGACCGGCGAGTGCGACGCCGAGCATGCCGTTGGGCAGCAAATCGCGCATCAGCAGCAGGATCGCGTTGTTCGCGGTGACGCCGCTTGGCGCCTCGCCGCCGTCGAGCAGGACCTGCTTGTCTTGGACGTACTCGGAGACGGTGACCGCGGCGATCATGCCGGGGATGATCACGATGAACGGGATGAACATCTTCGGGAACGCGCCGATGATCGGCGTCCGCCGCGCGGCCGACATGCTCTTGGAAGCCATGGCGCGCTGGACTTCGACGAAGTTCGTGGTCCAGTAACCGAACGAGAGCACGAAACCGAGACCGAAGACGAGGCCGAGGATCGAGAGGAAGCTGTTGCCGAAGCCGGTGAGGTTGTCACCCGGCCACGAGTGCAGTTGCGCGTCGCCGCCGGGGCTCGCGGTGACCTTGTCGACCAGTCCCTGCCAGCCGCCGACCTTGACCAGGCCGACGATGGTCAGCGGCAGCAGCGCCGCGACGATCACGAAGAACTGCAGGACCTCGTTGTAGATCGCGGCGGACAGGCCACCGAGCGCGGTGTAGGAGAGCACGACCGCGGCCGCGACGATGATCGACACCCACAGCGGCCAGCCGAGCAGGAGGTTCACCACGCTGGCGAGCAGGAACAGGTTCGCGCCGGCGATGAGGATCTGCGCGCTCGCGAAACTGATGCCGTTGACCAGATGGGCGGGTTTGCCGAACCGGCGGAGCATGAACTCCGGGACACTGCGGACCTTCGAGCCGTAGTAGAACGGCATCATCACGATGCCGAGGAACAGCATCGCCGGGATCGCGCCGATCCAGAAGTAGTGGACCGTCGGCAGGCCGTAAAGCACGCCGTTCGCCGACATCCCCATGATCTCGACCGCGCCGAGGTTCGCCGAGATGAAGGCGAGACCGGTGACCCAGGCAGGCAAGGAGCGGCCGGAGAGGAAGAAGTCCAGGCTGCTCGAGACCGACTTCCGGGCCATGTACCCGATGCCGAGCACCAGGGCGAAGTAGAAGGCGAGCAGGACGTAGTCGATGGGACTGGCGTCGAGCCGCAGGTTCGCATCGGCCAGCACGTGCAACCGACCCACCTCCAGAGTGAAAATGTCCACGAGAAACGCCGGTATCGCGTCAATCGCGGACCATACTGCATGGATTCAGGAGCGGCAGCGTGAGTGGCGCGGTGTGCCCGGAAGTGTCAGTTTCGGGGCTGTTCTTGACAATTCCTGTCCTGCGACGGCGGGTGGCCGCCTGTCCGGGACCGGAGTCATCCGGCCGCGATGAAAAAGGGCCGCCCCCGGCGGTTCGCCGAGGACGACCCTTTCCCGTGACCGGTGGGGGTTTACCGGTCCGTGGGCAGGCCTACTTCGCCGTCCTCCTTGATCAACCGGGCGAGGACGTCATCCGGCAGATAGGTGCGATGCGGGTAGTTCGGGCCCCACGAGTTGAGGAACGGGACAGCGCCGAGTTCGTCGGCACGCGGGTTGCCGAGGACCTCGTGCACCTCGTCGACGGTCTTCGCCCAGCGGTACGCCTGGAGGCCGCTCTTCACGTCGGGCGTGTAGGCGGCGCGTTTGACGTGGTCGTCGTTCGCGTAGGCGTCCGACCAGACGACGTGGCCGAGTGCGAGCAGGACCTCGGCCGCCGCACGGACGGAAGTGCCGTTGTTGTCGCCCGGGTTGGTCTCGTCCCATTCGTCGCGGATCTTCGCCTGGTCCCACAGCCACCTCGCGGTGTAGAGGTCGCTGTTGAACAACGTCATGCAGCGCGACCAGCCGAATCCGACGCAGGCGCCTTCGTGGCCCTGGTCGTAGAACGCGTACTGCTTGTCGCCGTCGGTCGATTCGCCGGGTTCGAGGCAGACACAGTGCCCGCCGCGGATCCGGGTGAGCGTTTTGGCGCCGCCCTTCGCGACGAAGAATTCGCCGGACTTCTCGTCCTTCTCCGGGACGTCGAATTCCTTGTACCAGTTGACACCGATGACAACCGGCGACCGGGTGGGCCGGTCTTCGGCGGCCAGCGCGGTCAGCGGATAGAGCTCGACGTGGCGCCAGTCGTCCGGGACGAACCGGCCGAGGCGATCATCCACCGGGTCACTACCGATCGGGCGATAACGCATGGGATCCTCCTATCCCTCGACCCACCGGGAATACCGCCGGCGAGTTCACTGCGGCACAATCTGTTCCAGGAACCGCCGCGCGGCCTCCCGCCCGTTTTCGAAGAGGTGTTTCTTCTCCTCTTCACCGAGCCCGAAGTCGACGGCGGAAACACCGGTCGTATCGACGTACACCGTCCGCCGGTTAACACCCTCCTCGTGCAGGCGGTAACGATTCCAGTCCGACATGAGGGTTTCGAGCGAACCGATGGCGATCCGCAACGCGGTCTTCACCGGCTTGTCCTTGCCGCCTGCCGGTTCGCCGGAAAGCTTCACGCCCCACGTCGGCCATCGGGGGTCCTTCGAGTCCGTCCGGTCGAAGACGGTGATCGGGAAGTTCGACAGCAGACCGCCGTCGACCCAGGTGACGGTGCCCTCCGGGCGGACGTCGACCTGCACGGGCCGGAAGTAAAGCGGGATCGACATCGACGCGCGGACGGCGTCGACGACCTTCTCCTCGCCGGGATCGCGGCCGTACTGCGAATAATCCCAAGGCAACCGGACCAGCACACGGCGGGTCAGATCACTGACGTGGACGACAAGCGAATACCGTTGATAGGGAAGCAAAGTACTTTCGGGGTCGTCGATGGCGAGATCCGCGAAAGTACGCACCTCGACCTCTTCCAGCAACGGGGTGAGCCATTCGACGAGATAGTCGCCGCTGTTCATTCCGTCGTGCAGAATCAGGTCGACGCCGTCACCGATCGGACCGGCGAACCGGTCGAGCAGGGACTGATCCTGGAACCGGCGGCAGTCCAGGTCGTTCATCACCGCCTCCAGGCCACCGAGATCCTTCCCGGCTTTCTGATAGGCGGCGACCAGGGTGGCGACGATCGCTCCGGCACTGGTCCCGGCGATACGCGGGAACGTGTACCCGGCTTCGTGCAACTCCAGCACCGCGCCGAGCAGCCCGATACCTTTGACGCCGCCGCCTTCCAGAACGAGATCGACGCGTTTCACCGAATCAGCCATGTCTCATCACCCCTGCACCCCGCAAACCGCCGGTTGTCGGCGGTACCCCTCGCGGAAATCGAGTGTTGCACAGCGCAAGACTGAAGAATCCCGCGTTCACCCGAATGACACAGAAACAGCTGGTTCTTTTGCGAGCCAAGCCGGGTTCGTGAATTTCTCGCTGCCCTTTAGGGCATTCTGTGGCGCGAGAAAGAATGCAGATACATAATCACGGACTCAATTGGATCTCGGCTGTTCAGCACGACACCCCCGCAAGTAGTCCTCTAGTTGCGGTAGTTGCGCGTGCAAGGATCGCGACTAGAGGACTACTTGCGGGGGTGTCGGGTGGGTCGCCGTCAGAAGAGGCGGAACTCGTCCGACTCGATCCCCCGGAGCGCGTCGTAGTCCAGCGTGAGACACCGGATCCCCCGGTCCTCGGCCAGCACACGCGCCTGCGGTTTGATGAGCTGCGCGGCGAAGACGCCCTGCACCGGCGCCAGCAGCGGATCGCGGTTCAGCAGTTCGAGATACCGCGTCAGCTGCTCGACGCCGTCGATCTCGCCGCGCCGTTTGATCTCCACGGCGACACTGCCGCCGTCGGAGTCGCGCGCCATGATGTCGACCGGCCCGATCGCGGTCGGGAATTCGCGGCGAACCAGGGTGTAGCCGTCACCGAGGGTCTTGATGTGCTCGGCCAGCAGTTCCTGCAGGTGCGCCTCGACGCCGTCTTTCTGCAGGCCTGGTTCCGCGCCGAGTTCCTGGGCGTGGTCGTGGAAGATCTCGTCGATCGTGATGACGAGCTTCTCCCCCTGCTTGTTCTCGACGATCCACAGCTTGCCGTCCTCGATCAGCCAGCACGGCGGGCTCATCCAGTTCAGCGGCTTGTAGGCGCGGTCGTCCGAGTGCACGGACACCGAGCCGTCGGCCTTCACGAGCAACAGCCGCGTGGCCATCGGCAGATGGGCGGTCAGACGGCCGGCGTAGTCGACCTGGCAACGAGCGATCACTAAGCGCACCCCGCGAGGGTAGGACAAGCATCGCGATACTGGTCGCATGGACCCCATTCAGCGTGTCAGCTCGCGCGAGGTGTACCGGAACAAGTGGATGACCGTGCGCGAAGACGCCGTCCGGCGGCCCGATGGTTCCGAGGGGATCTACGCCGTCATCGACAAACCCACTTGCGCCGTGGTGATCCCCTTCGACGGCGCCCGGTTTCACCTGGTCGAGCAGTTCCGCTACCCACTGGGCCTGCGACGCTGGGAGTTCCCGATGGGCACCGCCCCCGACCTCGCCGACGTCCCGCCGCCCGAACTCGCCGCGCGCGAACTACGCGAGGAGACCGGGCTGATCGCCGGGTCGATGGCCGACCTCGGCCTGACCGACGTCGCCGCCGGCATGTCGAGCCAGCGCGGGCGCGTCTTCCTCGCCACGGACCTCACGCAGGGTGAGCCCCAGCGCGAGGTCGAGGAGCAGGACATGCGGACGGCGTGGTTCGAGCGGGACGAGTTCGAGAAGATGATCGCTTCAGGTGACATCACCGACGCGCAGACGCTGGCCGCCTACACGCTCCTGCTGCTGTCCGAACGCGTGTCATGAAAGGGTCTTTCAGGACGAATAGTGTCCTGAAAGACCCTTTCATGACATCCGGAAAGAGAGTCAGTCGGGCCAAACCGGGGAGCGCTTCTCCAGGAAAGCCGCCATTCCCTCCCGTGCCCCGGGCAGCTGCGACGCCGAAGCCATCACTTCCAGCGCCAGCGCGTAGGCGTCGGCTTCGGGCCGGTCCAGCTGCGCGTACAGGGTCTGCTTTCCCAACGCCTTGCTCGCCCGGCTGCCCCGCGTGGCCCGCTCCAGCAGGGAAGCGACAGCCTCGTCGAGCGCGTCATCGGGGACGACGCGGTTCACCAGGCCCCAGTCGAGCGCGGTCGCCGCGTCGACGACGTCGCCGGTGAGCGCCAGTTCCATCAGCCGTTTCCGCCCGATCGCCCTGGCCACCGGTACCGCGGGGGTGTGGCAGAACCAGCCGCCCTTGCCGCCGGGCAGGGCGAATCCGGCCGATTCGGCGGCGACGGCGAGGTCGCACGAGGCCACCAGCTGGCAGCCCGCCGCGGTCGCGAGCCCGTGCACTCGCGCGACGACGATCTGCGGCACCGACTGCATCGTGCCCATCAGCTCCGTGCACAGCCGCAGCAGTTCGCGTACGCCCATCAGGTCACGCGCGGCGACATCGCCGAAGTCGTGTCCCGCCGAGAACACCGGTCCGGCGCCCGCCAGTACGATCCCGGTGGCGTCGGTCTCCCCCGCCTCGCGGAACGCCGCGAGCAGTTCGGCCAGGTGGTCCGCGGACAGCGAGTTCCGCCGCGCGGCGCGGTTCATGGTGATCGTGACGGTGTCGCCGTCACGCTTCACGAGGATGTGCTCGTACTCGGCCATGCTTCGACGGTAACCGAACGGAACGTCCGGCGATACGAATCGGGTCCGACCCCCACCTCGGCACGCAGCCGTCGCCGCAGGTTGGCGGCGGTGCCGAGCCCCGACCGCTGCGCGACCCGCTCCACCGGCAGCTCGGTCGTCTCCAGCAGACGGCGTGCGAGCCGGACCCGTTGCGCGCGCAGCCAGCGCCCCGGGGTCACCCCGGTGGCGGCCGCGAACTCGCGGTGGAACGTCCGCTCGCTCAGCCCGGCGTGACCGACGAGGTCGTCGACGCCGATGTCACCGGCGATCCGCGCCAGCGCCCAGTCCATTGTGGACGAGACACTGGGCCGTGACGGCTTGGGCGGCAACGGGTTGTCGACGTACTGCCGCTGTCCGCCTTCTCGCGCGGGCGGCATCACGAGGCGGCGGGCGAGCGCCGCCGCGACCTCGGCGCCGTGCTCGCGCCGCACCAGGTGCAGGCACAGGTCAAGGCCGCCGACCACGCCGGCGGACGTCAGCACGTCACCCTCGTCGGTGAACAGGACGTCCCGCTGGACGACGGCGTCGCGGGCGGCGGCTTCGAGGTCGTCCAGCAGCCGCCAATGCGTGGTGACCGAGCGGCCGTCGAGCAGCCCGGCGGCGGCCAGGGTGAAGGCGCCGGAGCACAGCGAAGCCACGGTGATCCCGGCCCGGTGCGCCTTGCGCAGTGCGGCGAGCGCGGCCGCGGGCACCTCGGCGTGCGGATCGACCCGGCCGGGCGCGACGACGAGGTCGCAGCCCGCCAGGCCGCTCAGCCCATGGGTCGCCCCGATCAACCCGAACGGATGACTGGCGACCGGCGTGCGGCCCGGCGAGCACAGGCGGACCTCGAACGGGCCGATGCCGCTGTCGGTCCGGTCGATACCCCAGACCTCGCCGATCACGCCCAGATCGAAGGACCGGCTGCCCGGCAGGAGGAGAACACCCACGATGCGCATGGCAGGAAAGTACCGCATCGCGCTTCTTCTGCCACTCCCTTGCCGTCGGCGAACACACGAGACTCGAAGTCATGACCACTGAAACCAAGGCCCTGCTCGTGATTGATGTCCAGCGCGGCTTCGACGAGCCCGTCTGGGGTCCCCGCGACAACCCTGGCGCGGAAGCCAACATCAAGACGCTCGTCGACGCCTGGCAGGAACGCGGGCTGCCGATCGTGCTGGTGCACCACGACTCCGTGAAACCCGGCTCCCCGCTTCGGCCCGGCCAGGAGGGCAACCATTTCAAGCCGGAACTCGACGGCGTGCGCGCGGATCTGGTGTTCGGCAAGAAGGTCAACTCGGCCTTCCACGGCGACGTCGATCTCGACGGCTGGCTGAAGACCCGCGGCATCACCTCGTTCGTACTGGCCGGGATCCAGACGAACTTCTGCTGCGAGACCACCGCGCGCGTCGGCGGGAACCTCGGCTATGACGTCACTTTCGCACTCGACGCGACGTTCACCTTCGACCTCGCCGGGCCGGACGGGAGCGTCCTCACCGCCGCCGAACTCGCCAAGGCGACCGCGACGAACCTGCACGGCGGCGGGTTCGCCACGGTTGCCTCGACAAAAGACGTCGTGAGCGATTTGGGTCGTTAGAACGAACCCGCTCTTGAGCACTTACGTGTCACCTGTGGCGTTGTACATGAAGGCCCCCTTCCTTGCGCTAGGCGCAAGGAAGGGGGCCTTCATGTACTGGGGAAGGTGTGAAGGTCGAGTTTCTTCGGCTGAGCCGAGGGAAGGGG
>NZ_JBFBBY010000180.1:0-13687 GCF_040682875.1 Amycolatopsis sp. NPDC051071
AGGACGAAATTCGTCCTATGGGGACCCCTCATGACACGCGAAGCGCCCTAGAGACCGCGCGAAGCGAACTTCGTCGGCCGGTCCTCCCAAGGCGCGTCCGACGGCCGAGACGACGCCGCGCCCGAAAGCACCGCGTGCGCGGCCAGCACGCCGCCGACGGTCGCCCCGTTCACCAGCTCACCGGCCAGCGCCATCCGGACCGCCTCGGCGAGCGGGAACTTCGCCGTGACGAGGTCGGCCTCCTCCTCGCCGAGGATCTCCCTGTCCACTTCGGACAGATCCTGGGCGAGATAGACGCGCACGACCTCGTCGGTGAAGCCGGGCGACGCCGCGACGTCGACCAGGGTCTCCCAGCGTTCGGCGCTGAGCCCGGCCTCCTCGACCAGTTCGCGTTTGGCCGCGCCGACGGGATCCTCCCCCGCCTTGTCGATCAGGCCGGCGGGCAGTTCCCACAACCGCCGCCCGATCGGGTGGCGGTACTGGTGGATCAGCGTGACCGAACCCTCGGCGTCCAGCGCGACGACGGCGACCGCGCCGAGGTGCTCGACGACCTCGCGGCGAGCGGTTCCGCCGCCGGGCATCACGACCTCGTCGACCCGCAGCCCCACGACTCGTCCGATGTGGATGTCCCTTGTGGACGCGACGGTGAACTCGTGCTTGCCTGGCTCGGTCACCGGACTCCAGTCCGAGCTGCCTCGGCCAGCTCGACCGGGAGCCGCTCGGCGACCTTGCGGTCCACGACGGCCTTCACGAACGAGCTGAACAGCGGATGCGGCCGGGTCGGGCGGCTCTTGAGCTCGGGGTGCGCCTGCGTGCCGACGAAGAACGGGTGCTTGTCGGCGGGCAGCTCCACGAACTCGACAAGGTGATCGTCGGGCGAGGTGCCCGAGAACACCAGGCCGGCCTCGGAAAGGCGCTTGCGGTAGGCGTTGTTGACCTCGTAGCGGTGACGGTGCCGCTCGGAGACCTCGGTGCTGCCGTACGCCTTCGCGACCTGCGAGCCCGGCTTGAGCTTGGCGATGTACGCGCCGAGCCGCATCGTGCCACCCATGTCACGCTCGCCCGCGACGACGTCACGCTGATCGGCCATCGTGGAGATGACCGGGTTCACGCCCGCCTCGTCGAACTCGGCCGAGTTCGCGTCCTTGATCCCGGCGAGGTTCCGCGCCGCGTCGATCACCATGCACTGCAGGCCGAGGCACAGCCCGAGCAACGGCAGGCCGTTCGTCCTGGCGTAGGCGATCGCGCCGACCTTGCCCTCGATCCCCCGCACGCCGAATCCACCCGGTACCAGCACACCGTCCACATCGGACAGCGCGGCGGCGGCACCGGCCGGGGTCTCACAGGTGTCCGAAGCGACCCAGACGATCTCGACCTTGGCGCGGTGGGCGAACCCGCCCGCACGCAGCGCCTCGGTCACCGAGAGGTAGGCGTCCGGCAGGTCGATGTACTTGCCGACGAGCGCGACCCGCACCGTCTCCGACGGATTGTGCACGCGGTCGAGCAGGTCGCCCCACACCGTCCAGTCGACGTCGCGGAACGGCAGCCCGAGGCGGCGCACCACGTAGGCGTCGAGCGCCTCACGGTGCAGCACCTTCGGGATGTCGTAGATCGACGGCGCGTCGGGACAGGCGATGACGGCCTCGGTGTCGACGTCGCACATCAGGCCGATCTTGCGCTTCAGGTCCTCCGGCAGCTCACGGTCGGCGCGGCAGACCAGCGCGTCGGGCTGGATACCGATGTTGCGCAGTGCGGCGACCGAGTGCTGGGTCGGCTTGGTCTTGAGCTCGCCAGAGGGGGCGAGGTACGGCACCAGCGAGACGTGGAGGAAGAAGCACTGATCGCGGCCGACGTCGTGGCGGACCTGACGGCAGGCCTCCAGGAACGGCAGCGACTCGATGTCGCCGACGGTGCCGCCGACCTCGGTGATCACGACGTCCGGGCTGTTCCCGTCCTCGTCGGCGCCCGCCGCGGCGGTGATCCTGGCCTTGATCTCGTCGGTGATGTGCGGAATGACCTGCACGGTGTCGCCGAGATACTCACCACGACGCTCCTTGGCGATGACCTCGGAGTAGACCTGGCCGGTGGTGACGTTGGCCTTGCCGTCGAGGGACCGGTCGAGAAATCGTTCGTAGTGCCCGATGTCCAGATCGGTTTCGGCGCCGTCGTCCGTGACGAACACCTCACCGTGCTGGAACGGGTTCATCGTGCCTGGATCGACGTTGAGGTACGGATCCAGCTTCTGCATCGTGACCCGGAGCCCACGTGCGGTAAGGAGCTGACCCAGGCTGGAAGCCGTGAGTCCCTTACCCAGAGAGGAGGCAACGCCTCCGGTGACAAAGACATACTTGGTAGCCCGCGACTGAAGTCCCACGGGCTTCCACCTTATCCCACGTCCGCCGAGGCGCTCACCGGCCACGCCGCAAGCGTCCGATGGAGTGGAAAACCGCTACCCTTCGCGGCGTGACAGACGCGCGCGACACCTGGACCGCACCGGTGGCGGAAGGCCCGCTCGACGCGGACATCCGCGTTCCCGGTTCGAAGTCGATCACCAACCGGGCCTACGTCCTCGCCGCGCTCGCCAGCGCGCCGACGCGGGTACGGACCCCGCTCGACTCCCGGGACGCGCGGCTGATGCTCGGCGCCATCTACGCCCTCGGCGCCCATTCGCAGGAAGGCATCGAGGGCTACCTCGTGCATCCGCTCGGCCCCGGCCGCGTGCACCCGAACGACGCCGTCCGGGTGGAACTCGGCAACGCGGGCACGGTCGCCCGGTTCACCCCCGCGCTGGCGGCGCTGGGCACCGGCCCGGCGTTGTTCGACGGCGACGAGGCACTCCGCCGCCGTCCGATCGGGCCGCTGCTGAAGGCGCTGCGCGGCCTCGGCGCCCGCATCGACGACGACCGCCGCGAGGCGCCGCCGTTCACCGTCCACGGCGAGGGCGGGCTGCGGGGCGGCAAGGTCGACCTGGACTCGTCGGCGTCGAGCCAGTTCCTGTCGGCACTGCTGCTCGCGGGGCCGTCGTTCCAGCAAGGCGTCACCGTGCGCCTGGTCGGCGGCGCGGTGCCGAGCGAACCGCATATCGCGATGACCGTGGAGATGCTGCGGCGCTTCGGAGCCACGGTGGAGCGCGAAGGCGCCGAGTTCCATGTCGCCCCGACACGGCTTTCCTGCCCCGAGTACGTCGTCGAGCCCGATCTTTCGACGGCCGCCCCGTTCGTCGCCGCGGCCGTCGCGACCGGCGGCACCGTCCGGATCGCGGGCTGGCCGCAGTGGACCACCCAGCCCGGCGACTGGCTCCGCAGCCTGCTGCCGCTGCTCGGCGCGACCGCCGAACTCGACGCGGGCGGCCTGACGGTCACCGGCGGCGGGACGATCCCCGGCGTCGAACTGGATCTGCACGAGGTCGGCGAACTGACGCCGGTGATCGCGGCGCTGCTGTGCTTCGCCGAGGGGCCGTCGGTCATCTCCGGCGTGGCGCATCTGCGCGGCCACGAGACCGACCGGCTGACCGCGCTGGCCACCGAACTGTCGTCACTGGGCGCCGACGTCCGCGAGACCGAGGACGGGCTGCGGATCACCCCGGCACCACTGCATGGCGGCAAGTTCCGCACCTACGACGACCACCGGCTGGTGATGGCGGCCGCCGTGCTCGGGCTGCGGGTCGCGGGGGTCGAGGTGGAGAACCCGGAGACGGTCGGGAAGACCTTCCCCGGATTCCCCGAAGCCTGGACAGCGATGCTCGGCTAGCCGGCGAAGGGCGAAGTTCACGTTCGGTCGCGCAGAACTGCGTCGGTGTCCTCGGTGCCGGCTGGGCGTGCTCGAACTGGGCGACGAACGCCGGACGGAATCAGCGCTGCTGACCGCCGGACGCCCGGGACGCGCGTGCTTGAAGGCGTGACTCGCGTGCTCAAGCACGTAACTCGCGTGCTTGAAGGCGTAACTCGCGTGCTCAAGGACGTAACTCGCGTGCTTGAGCACGTAACTCGCGTGCTTAAAGACGGATCTCACGTGCTGGACGCCGAACTCACGTGTGCGGAGTCTGAGCACACGAGTTACGTCTCCAAGCACGCGAGTTACGCCTTTAAGCACGCGAGTTACGTCTCCAAGCACGCGAGTGCGGTGTCGGGCCCCCTGAAGAGTCCGCTCCCGCCGCCGAATCCGTCACGCCACGTTTGCCTTACCCCTCACTAATTGGGCACGGACACCCACTACACCACCCTTGACTTGCCCCTCAAAGGGTCAGTTGCCTTCGGCGGCGATACCGGGTGCGGGGGCCTGGGCGTTGCCGGCGATGCCGTAGCGCCCGGCGCCGCCTTCGAGCTGTTCGCGCAGCGCCATGATCGTGGTGACCCGGCCGGCCGCGGTCTCCGCGTTGTCCACAGTGGACAGGATCGAGGTCGACGAGGTGTCGGCGCGCACGACGCCGATCGCGCCGGTGCCGTCGGCGGATCCGGCGTCGCCTGCCAGCACGGTGCCCGCGCCGGAGCGGTCGAGTTGCGCGGCGAACCGCGCGACGGTCGAGGCACGGTCACCCGCGCCGTCGCCGGTGTACTTGGAGCCGGTGAGCACGATCGCGAGCTGGGCGGGCTTCACGTCCTGGCCCGCCTTGAGGAAACCACCGTCGGTGAGGCCGCCGAGCGCGGCCGCCAGCTCGACCGGCGAGGACTGCGGCTGCGCCGTGTCCTTGTTCAGCAACGCCACCGAACCGAGCAGTGCCCCGGCCAGCGTGCCAGGGTCTCCCGCGGTCGGGAACTGGACACCGGCGGGCTGCAACCGGGTCACGACATCACGCAGCTGATCGGACCGCATCGGGTCGGAGAACGCCCCGGTCAGCTGGATCTCACCGGTGACGGAGGCACCGGCCTGGCCGACGAGCTGCTTGAGCGCGTCGCGATCCGCGGGCTTCGCGTCCTCTGTGGTCACCAGCACCACCGAACGCTTGTCCAGCTGGCCCGCGACGACCTTCGGTCCCATCGCCCCGGCGAACGTGTCCGCGTCGGACAGGCGGGCGTTGAGGGAATTACGCTGCGCCTCCAGATCCGCGACCTGGGAGCCCAGGTCCTCCTTCTGCCCGGCGAGACCGGACAACAGCGAACCGTTCAGCGCCGTGGACCCGAGCACCACCCCGATGGCGAGCGCCAGAAAGCAGGCGGCGATGGAAACGATGTGGTACCGCAGAGAAATCACGTGAAGAGTCCCTTGCCCCAAGCGATAAACGAGTTCCAGGTGTCGCGGATCCAGCCGAGGTAGACCGAACCCACGTCCGAGACGAGCAGCGCGGCCGCGACGGCCACCAAGGTCGCCAGTACCAGCAGCACGATGGCGCCGATCGACACCCGGTTGCGGTGCAGGGTCGCGACGGCCTTGCCGTCGACCAGTTTGGTGCCGAGTTTGAGCCGGGTGAGGAACGTCGACGGATTCGATCCGGACCGGCCGTGGTCGAGGAATTCCCGCAACGTCGCCTGGAAACCGACGGTGACCACGAGGCTGGCCTCATGCGCGTCGGCCAGCAGCAGCGCCAGGTCCTCGGCGTTGCCCGTGGCGGGGAAGGTGACCGCGCCGATCCCGAGATCCTGGATGCGCTCGACACCCGGCGCGTGCCCGTCCGGCTGCGCCGGGACCACGACCTCGCCGCCGCTGCGCAGCGTTTCCGCGCCGATCCCGTGCGGGTCGCCGACGATGACGTCCGGCAGGTAACCCTGCGCGCGCAGGGTGTCGGCTCCGGCGTCGACGCCGATCAGCACCGGCCGGTGCTCGGAGATGTACTTCTTCAGTTTCTTGAGGTCTTCGGCATGACCGTTGCCGCCCGCGACCACGAGAGCGTGGCGATCCCGTAACGGAACCCGGATCTCCGGTACGCCGACGCCGTCGAGAATGAGACTGCGTTCACGGCGAAGGAACTCGATCGTGTTCGCGGAGAAGGCCTCGAGCTGGGTGGACATCCCGGCCTTGGCTTCGATCATCTGATCCGCGACGCTCTCCCGCGTCTGCTGGACCCCCGAACCGATCTGCCGCTCACCGATGTAGACGACGCCCTCGTGCAGGCGGAGTTTCGTCCCGTCCTTCACCTTGCGCAGCAGTTCACCACCGACCGAATCGACCAGCGGGATCCCGGCCTCGAGCAGGATCTCCGGGCCGAGGTTGGGGAACCGGCCGGAGATCGACGGCGAAGCGTTGACCACCGCCCCGGCTTCGGCCTCCACCAAGGCATCGGCCGTCGAGCGGTCGAGATCGAGCTGGTCGAGGACGACGATGTCGCCCGGGCTCAGCCGGCGAAGCAGTTCACGCGTACGCCTGTCGACCCTGGCGACGCCGGTGATACCGGGAAGGGTCTCTTGGTTACGCGTGAGCAAGCCGGTGAGCTTCATGCGACCGATAGTGACAAATCCGTACGGCCTTATGCGTCCGCCACGCCGGACGAAACACGCCGATTAACCCACACCAGGTCGGGCTACGCCGGACGTCCCACGAAGGGGTTCACCCGGTTTCGGAGCGTTATTTCGCCTTTTTGCGCTTTCCACCGCGACGGGCTTTCGGCTTGTCCGGCGCGCTCTTGTCGGCTTCCGCGACGGCAAGCAATTCCTCGGCGTGCGCCCGGCCGGTCTCGGTGCTTTCCATTCCGGCGAGCATTCGCGCGAGTTCGACGACACGCTCCGATTGCTCGAGCACGCGCACGCCACTGCGGGTCACCCCGCCACTGGTGCCCTTGTCCACCACCAAATGCTGATCGGCGAACGCGGCCACCTGCGGCAGATGCGTGACCACCAGGACCTGGTGGCTGCGTGCCAGCCGCGCGAGCCGCCTGCCGATCTCGACCGCCGCGCGGCCGCCGACCCCGGCGTCGACCTCGTCGAACACCAGCGTCTGCACGGTGTCCGCATGGGCGAGGACGACTTCGATCGCCAGCATCACGCGGGAAAGTTCACCGCCGGAAGCGGCCTTGTGCACCGGCAGCGGCGGTGCGCCGTTATGCGCGCGCAGCAGCAGTTCGACGTCGTCGACGCCGTCCGGGCCGGCGTGCACCAGCCTGCCGTCGACCTTCACGGCGTGCGAGTCGCTCTCGTCGACGGTGCGCCGCTCGACAGTGATCTCGATTTCGGCCTGGCCCATGGCGAGGCCGGACATCTCGGCGGTGATCGCCTCGGCCAGTTCGGCGGCGGCTTCGACGCGTGCCTCCGACAAGATGAAGGCGTGCTCGGCGAGTTTCACCGCGAGTTCGTCGCGACGGGTGGCCAGTTCGGCGAGCGCCCCCTCGGAGGTGTCCATCGTGGACATCCGGCGGCGGGCGTCGTCGGCCCAGGCGAGCACACCGTCCACATCGGCCGCGTACTTGCGGGTGAGCCGCTTCAGGTCGGCCTGGCGCGCGAGCACCTTCTCCAGCAACGCCGGGTCGGCGTCGAGCGTTTCGAGGTAGCTGCCCAGCTCGGTGCCCACTTCGGACAACAGCACCGAGGCCTCGTCCAGCCGGGGCCCGAGTTCACGCAGCACGGCGTCCTCGGAACCGTTCAGATGGCGCGTCGCCTCGCCGATCAGGCCCAGCGCGCCGGGAGCGTCCGGGTCGCCGTCGGCCGAACCGGCGACGGCGGCATGCGCGGCACTCGACGCGGAGCGCAGTTCGTCGACGGCGGCGAGCCGCTTGATCTGCTCGGTGAGTTCGGTGTCCTCGCCGGGTTCCGGCGCGACGGCGTCGATCTCGGCGAGACCGTGCTTCAGCAGGTCGGCCTGCTGCGCCATCTCACGGGAGCGGGTGGACCGCTCGGTCAGTTCGGCGACGACGGCGAGCCATTCGTCACGGACCGCCCGGTACTGCTCCAGCGGTTCGGTGACGGCCTCGCCTGCGAACCGGTCGATCACCGCGCGCTGCTCGGCGGGCCGCAGCAGCCGCAGCTGATCGTTCTGCCCGTGCACCGCGATCAGCTGCTCGGACAGGTCGGCCAGTACACCGACCGGCACCGAACGGCCACCGAGGTGGGCACGGGACCGGCCGTCGACCGAGACCGCGCGCAGCGCGATGACGCTGCCGTCCTCGTCGACCTCCGCCCCGGCGTCGGTGACGATCCGGGTGGCGCCCTCGGCACCACCCAGCTCGAATCGGCCTTCCACGAAGGCCTTCAGCATTCCTGTTCGCACCTTGGACACTTCGGCTCGGCCGCCGGAGAGCAGGTGCAACCCGCTGACGACCATCGTCTTGCCTGCACCCGTCTCACCGGTGACGACGGTGAAGCCCGCGTGCAGTTCCAGCAGGGCGTCCTCGATGACTCCGAGGCCCTGGATGCGCATCTCGGCCAGCACGACGCCCACCGTAGCGGCCCACCCCGACCATTCCCGCACCCGCCACGTCATGAAAGGGTCGTTCAGGACCGAAATTGTCCTGAACGACCCTTTCATGACATCCGTCAGCGGGCGTGTCGCTCCCGCCAGCCCTTGATCGGCAACGAGAACTTGTGCACCAGCCGGTCGGTGAAGGGGCCTTCCCACAGCCGGATCAGCCGCACCGGCACCTTGCCGCAGGTGACCCGCACGACCGCACCGGCGGGAAGATCGAAGGTCCGCGAACCGTCGCAGGTCAGCACGGCCGGGGAGCCGTCCGGATCGATGGCGACGGTGATCTCCGAATCGCGGGAGACGACCAGCGGCCGCGAGAACATCGCGTGCGCGTTGCTCGGCACCACCAGCAGCGCCTGGACGTCCGGCCAGATGATCGGGCCACCCGCGGAGAACGCGTACGCCGTCGAGCCGGTCGGGGTCGCGCACAGGACACCGTCGCAGCCGAAGGACGACACAGGCCTGCCGTCGACCTCGATGAGCGCGTCGAGCACCCGTTCCCGCGAGCTCTTCTCGACACTCGCCTCGTTGAGCGCCCAGGTGTGGACGGTCTCCTCACCGTCGACGGTCACCACGACGTCGACGGTCATCCGCTCTTCGACCTGGTAGTCGCCGTCGACGGCACGCTGGACGGTGTCGGCCAGCTTGTCCGAGTCGGCCTCGGCGAGGAAGCCGACCCGGCCGAGGTTCACGCCGAGCACCGGGACGCCGTTCGGCCTGGCCAGTTCGGCGGCCCGCAGCAGCGTGCCGTCGCCGCCGAGGACGAACACCAGCTCGGTCCCGGCTGCCGGATTCTGCTCCGGCGCCATGACCGTGCAGGGCGCGCCGATCCCGCCGTCCGCTTCGAGCATTTCCCGGACGTCCTCGTCGAGCACCCGAAGCCGCACACCGGCCTTGGCGAAACGGGCCGAAACCTCGCGTGCCGCGTCCCGGGTCGCGTCCCGGTCCGGGTGCACGACGAGCAGCACCTCGCGTTCGCTCATTGGGGTCCCTCCAGGACTGCGGTCCGGACGAGCCGTTCGGCATCGGTGCCGACGGTCTCCCCCACCCCGCGGGTAAGCCAGACGAAGTATTCGACGTTCCCGGCAGGCCCGGGAAGCGGACTCGCGACGACGCCGCGCAGGCTCAGGTCCAGCTTCTCGGCCTCGGCGAGCACGTCCAGCACCACTTCGGCGCGCAGCTCCGGATCCCGGACCACGCCGCCGCTGCCGAGCCGGTCCTTGCCGACCTCGAACTGCGGTTTCACCATCGGCACCAGATCGGCGCCGTCGCGCGCGCAGGCCGCCAGCGCGGGCAGCACGAGTTTGAGCGAGATGAACGAAAGGTCGCCGACCACGAGGTCGACCTGGCCGCCGAGGTCTTCGGGCGTCAGGTTGCGGACGTTCGTCTTGTCGAGGACGACCACGCGGTCGTCGGTGCGCAGCCGCCAGTCCAGCAGGCCGCGGCCGACGTCGGCGGCGATCACCGTGGCGGCGCCGTTGCGCAGCAGGACATCGGTGAAGCCACCGGTCGAGGCACCCGCGTCGAGGCAGCGCTTTCCCTCGGTCGCGAGGCCTTGCGGGGTGAAGGCTTCGAACGCGCCGAGCAGTTTGTGCGCGCCGCGGGAGGCCCAGCCAGGATCGTCGCCGTCACGCACCACGATGGGCGCGCCGGACTCGACCCCGGTCGCGGGTTTGGTGGCCACCATCCCGCGCACGCTGACCTTGCCCTCGGCGATCAGCGCGGACGCCTGCTCGCGGGAGCGGGCCAGACCCCGCCGGACGAGCTCCGCGTCCAGGCGGGCGCGTTTGGGCACGCGTCAGACCTTGTCGATGGTCGACAACGCCACCGTCAGTTCGGTGTGCACGGCTTCGAAACGGTCGACGTGCTCCGAGAGCGGCAGCGCGGCCAGGTCGTCGAGACCGGCGACGGCCTCGACGATCCCGGCACGCGGGTCTGTGTCCTGCTGAGCGAACTGATCGACAGGAACAGGCGGCGGCCCGGGGGCAGGCGCAGCGCCGGGCACCGGGGGCCGCGGAACGGGGTGGAAGTGGTCTTGCACCCCACCAAGTTAGCAGCGCTGGTCAGCCGAGGCGCAGCTCGCCGAGCGCGGCGCGGGCGGTGTCGCCCACACCTCGGACCTCGGTGATCCCCGTCTCCCAGGCCACCGCGCACAACGCGCGCAGGAGGTCGAGGGAGTCGCCTTCACCCTCGGCCTCGAGGACGTCACCCTGTGCGGTGACCCGCCAGCCGTCCTTGGGCCCGACCTCGAGCAGATCGGCACGGGTGCTCAGCCCCGACAGGTCCTGCGCGAGGTAGCGCGGACGCTCCTCGGGAGTCGCGTTGAGCAGGGAAAGCGCGTCGGCGACGCCGGTCATGACGCAGAGCGCGTCGATTCCGGCGGCCACCGCGCCCTCGATGTCGGTGTCCAGCCGGTCACCGACGACCAGGGCCCGCTCCGCACCGGCGTCCTTCGCCGCCGTGGTGAACAACAACGGTGCCGGCTTGCCCGCCACCAGCGGTTCGAGGCCGGTGGCGTGGCGCAGTGCGGCGACCATCGACCCGTTGCCCGGCAGCAGACCGCGTTCGGTCGGCAGGGTCGCGTCGACGTTGGTCGCCACCCACAGCGCGCCCGCGCGGATGGCGAGACACGCCTCCGCGAGAGCGGCCCAGGTGTTGTCCGGGGAATGCCCCTGCACCACGGCGGCCACGTCCGGACCGGCTTCCCGGACCGTCCGAAGCCCCGCCGACGCGATCTCGGCGGACAGCGACTCCGTGCCCACGACGAGGACGACGGCGCCCTGAGGCAGCCGCTCACCCAAGAGGGCGGCGGCTGCCTGAGAGCTCGTGTGGACCTCTTCGGGGACGGCGGGCAGTCCGAGTGCCTCCAGGTGCGCGGAGACCTCCGCGGGTGCCTTGGAGGCGTTGTTCGTGACGAACCGGACGGCCGTGCCGTGGTCCCGAAGCGCCCGGAGTGCTTCCGGGGCGCCCGGGACCACGGTGCTGCCGTGATAGACCGTGCCGTCGAGGTCGAACAGGACCGCGTCGTATCCGGCCGAGAGGGCGTCAGCCATTCGTGAGCTCCGCGGCGCGCTCGGCGGCGTCGGTCTCGTCCTCCTCGTCGGCCTCTGCCGCGTTCAGGAACCAGCGGACGGCTTCGTCCTTGCGGTCGGCGGCGGCGAGGTTGTCGGCGTAGGCGTAGAACAGCCGGGCGCTCCACGGGTCGCGCTTCTCCGCCTTGAGGTCGTCACCCTGGAGGGAGACGACGGCGGCGTCGAGCTGACCGAGGTCACGCCGCGCGCCGGCGGCGACGATCGCGAGCTCGATCTGGGTCGCCTTGGCCAGACGCTCCTTGTCGACCTCCTTCGCGAGGTCCAGCGCCCGCTCCGGGCGGCCGATGGCGCGCTCGGCGTCCGCGATGATCGCGATGTGGTCGTCGGACCGGGTCATCCGGCGGACGGCACGCAGCTCCGACAGGGCGTCGGACCAGTTGCCCGCGTGGTAGGCGACCAGGCCGAGCGCCTCACGGACGATCGGGACCCGCGACGCCTTGGCCTTCGCGTACTTGGCGTGCTCCATCGCGGCTTCGGGGTCTTCGTCGATCAGACCACCCGCGGCGACGAGGTGCTTGCCGACGGTTTCCGCGAGTGCCTTGGGCAGGGTGCGGAGTTCGCGGCGGACCTCTTCGTCGAGGTCGGAGAACTCGATGCCCTCAGGCAGTTCCGGAGCCGACAGCAGCTCGCGCGCCAAGGTCTCGTCGTCGACCGACTTGTCCTCGGTGCGGGGCGAGGGCCGGAAGTCCTTGCGGCCCTCGGAACGGTCACGCTGGGGACGGTCGTCGCGCTTACGCTCGAACCGGCCTTCGCCGCCGCGTGAATCGCTCCGCTTGTCGTCGTAGCGCTTCTCCGGACGGTCGCCGGACGGCCTGCGGTCGGGACGATCCCCGGAGGGACGGTAGCCGCCACCACGGTTGTCGCTGCCACGGTTTTCAGTGCCACGGCTGTCGCTGCCACGGTTGTCACGGTCGCCGTAGGACTTCCGCTCGTAGCCACCGCTGCTGGGACGACGGTCACCCGAGGAAGGACGCTTGTCGTCGCGGCGGTCGCTGTTGTAGCCACCGGAACGGGAGCCACCGCGGTCGTCGCGGTACGACGGACGCCGGTCGTCGCTGCCGCCCCGGCTGTCGCGGCTGTCCCTGTTGTCACGGTTGTCGCGGTCGCCGTAGGACTTGCCCTGGGGGCGTCCTTCGTAGCGGTTGCCGGACGGGCGGTCGTCGGAACGGCCGCGGCTGTCCGAGCCGTAGCCGGAACGGGCCGGGCGGCTGTCGGAGCGCTTCTCGTACCGGCCTTCGGAACGGCTGTCCGAACGATTGTCAGAGCGGCTGTCCGAACGATTGTCGGACCGGTTGTCGGACCGGTTGTCGTAGCGACGTTCGGGACGGCTGTCGGAGGAGCGGTAACCGCCCCGGTCGCCTCCCCGGCTGTCGCCACCTCGACTAGCGCTGCCGCGGTTGTCACTACCACGGTTGTCACTGCCGCGGCTGTCCGACCGGTGACCGCCACGGTCACCGCCACGGGTGTCCCGGCTGTCGCGGTTGTCGGACCGGTAGCCACCGCCACGGCTGTCGCTGCTGCCGCGGTTGTCCGAGCGGTAACCGCCACGGTCACCGCCGCCGCGACTGTCCCGGCTGTCGCGCCGGTCATCGGAGCGGTAGCCGCCGCCACGGCGGTCGTTGTCACGACTGCCGGACCGGTCGTCACGACGGTCGACGGCACCAGGGCCGCGACGGTCGTCGGCGTTGTTGTTGTAGCGCGGGCGATTCTCGTCGCGCTTCTGCCCGGCGCCGGCGAACCGGCTGCCGCCGGAGCGCTGGTCACGGGAACCGTCGCCACTGCCCCCGGGCTTGCCGGAGTAGCTGCTGCTCGTACCGCGGGCACCGCGGTCGTCACGGCGCGGGCGGCCCTGGTAGCCGCCATCGCGACCACCCCGGTCCTGCCTGCCGCCGGCGGAATCACGCCGGTCACCTCGCTGCGCGTCAGACCGGCCTCCGCGGGGACTCTCGTCCCGGCGGCCCGACCGGCCGGACGCGCCATCATCTGAGTCACGTCGACCGAACTCGGACACTTGGCCTCCTGCCACTATTGAAAAAGTTTCGATACCGGCGACACCCACTGGGCGCGCCAACAGACCACTGTAGTCGGTCCATGGACATGAAAAGAGACAGGGCCCTGACCGGGGAGAACCTGTCAGAGGTTCTCAACCCTGGTCAGGACCCTGTCCTGAAGTTAGTCCGGCGGTGTCCTACTCTCCCACAACCCTTCGGTTGCAGTACCATCGGCGCTGTCAGGCTTAGCTTCCGGGTTCGGAATGGGACCGGGCG
>NZ_JBFBBY010000181.1:0-13545 GCF_040682875.1 Amycolatopsis sp. NPDC051071
GGCCCCCTTCCTTGCGCCTAGGTACAGGAAGGGGGCCTTCCTGTACTTGGGCAAGGCGTGAAGGTCGAGTTTCCTCGGCTGAGCCGAGGGAAGGGATCCTTCACGCGCGGCGAGCAGGGGCGGCGCCGGAACGCAGGGGGCGGGTTCTCGTGAGTGTTTTGGGTCGTTGAAACGCAATGCCACTCAGCTTAAGTTGATCAACCTCTTGACCTGCGGTTTCTTATGGGCGATGACAGTCGGTCAGTGGCTCGTGATCGCCCCACCTTAGAGTGTTTGCCCTGGTCAGACGGCCGACACTTTGAAATTGGGTTTCATATTTGAGATAAGCTAAGCGGCATTGCGTTAGAACGACCCAAATCACTCACGAGCGTCTACTTGGGACTCGCGGGTGCGAAGGTGAATTGCGCCGGGGTCTGCGGCACCCAGAACGCCATCACGGCGGTGAGGAAGGTGGTGCCGATGAGGAAACTGAACGCGGCGGTGTAGGAGAAGGTGTCGGCGAGGAATCCCATCACCACCGGGGCGACCGCGCCGGCCACCTGGCCGCCGAAGTTCATCACCCCCATGCCGATCCCGGTGACCGCGGTCGGGAGGACACGCAGGGGCAGGCCGAAAACGCACATCGTCGCCATGCCGAACACAGCGAGCGCGAGCGTCTCGTAAAGGGTGAACTCCGCCGTGGTTTCCGCGTTCACCATCAGGATCAGCAGCACGACGGTCACGAGCGCGACCGAACCGAGGTACCAGCGGCCTTGGTCGTGGAAGTAGCGATCGAACAGCCAGCCGCCGAGGATCGTCGTGCCGATGCTGACCAGCATCGGGATCGCGGCCAGCACGCCGGTCTGGTTCAGCGTCATGCCCCGCGCTTCGAGCAGATAGCTCGGCACCCAGGTGATCAGGCCGTAGTTCAGCATGTTGGTGACACAGAACAGCAGGGTGAACTTCCAGACCACCGGGGACTTCAGCACCTGTTTGCGGGTCACTTCGGGTGGTGCCGCCTCGTCGCGCGGAAGGCTGCTCAGCGACTTCGGCAGCGCCTTGGGCAGGATCGCCCAGACGACGACGCCGATGAACGCGCCGATACCCGCCATCCAGAAGAACGTGTGCCGCCAGCCGACGGCCATCAGGAGCGGACCGACGATCAACGGGGCGAGCCCGGCGCCGATCCCGCCGGCGGCCAGCATCACGCCGGTGGCCGTCGCCCGGTTGGCGGGAGTCGTCCGTTCCGCGACGGCCTTGAACGACGCGGCCGGGAAAAGTCCCTGGCATACACCGAAAAGCCCGCGGACGACCAGCAGCATGCCGAAGGTGCCCGCCATCCCGGTCATCGCGGTGAACACCGACCACAGCAGCAACGTGACCAGCATCGGCCCGCGAGAGCCATAGCGGTCGGCAAGGAAACCGGCCGGGATCTGGCAGATCATGTAGACCAGGGCGAAAACGGTGACGAGCCAGCCCTGCTCCGTCTTGCTGAGGTCGAATTCGGCGCCGATCATCGGCAACGCCATCCCGATGGAGAACCGGTCGATGTAGTCGACCGACCAGGCGAACAGCATCACCACCATGGTGATGAGTGCCGTCCGGTTGATCCGCCGCGCTGTCCAGGTGTCCTCATTGACCACTGCCGTCATGGCGCCTCCGCGGAAACGTTGGGAGAGAAGAAGAACGGCGCGGGTGTGGCGCCGATCACCCATTCTGAACAGCGGGTGGCGGACAGAGTTGGTGCGATCACACGAACATCCGGCGGTCTTTCGGGCGCGAGCGACCAATCCCGCCGCCGGTCAGGACTCTTCGGCGGCGGGCGGCCCGGTCCGGGCGTCACGGGGCAGCAACCGCAGTTGCACCATCGCCGCGAACCGCTCGCCCGAGTCGTCGAGGTCGATCTCGCCGACTTCGGCGAGCCGCCGCAGCCGGTAACGGAAGGTGTTCGGATGGACGTAGGCCGCGGCGGACGCGGCACCGATGTCCCCGAAAGCGTCCAGCCAGCAACGCAGGGTGTGCACCAGTTGCGACTGATGCTGGACGTCGTAGGCGAGCAGCCGCGCGACTGGCCCCGTCGCGACGTCTCCCCTCGCCGCGGCGAGGTCGGCCAGTTCCAGCATGAGGGCGTCGACGTGGACGTCGTCGACGGTCGCGACGCGTTTGGCGCCACCGTTGGTGAGCAGCACGCGCAGTGCCCGGTCCGCGCCGTCCCGCGAGGCACGCAGGCCGGAGCCGTCGAGGGCGAGCGGGCCGATCCCGATCGCGGCCGCCGCGCGGCGTCCGGTGCGTTCCAGGAAGGTCGACGCGACCCGGATCGAGCGTTCCTGGCAGTCGCCGTGGCCCGGCATCGGGACGATGCCGTAGGTGACGTCGCCGACGAGGGCGACGGCCGAGCGTGGCTGGATGGCGCTGAGGTGCATGGCCAAGGCGTCGGCGACCCGCTGACGATCGGCGGCCAGCCGGAGGTCGTCCTCCGGGGCGGGCGCGCCGAGCAGGCCCATGGCGAGCACGATCGACGGCTGCCCCAGCAGGCCGAGCCGGGCGATGGCCTCCGGTGCCCCGGCGCCGCCTTCGAGCGCCGTGCTCACCAGGTCGGCGCGCAACCGCCGTTCGACGTCGGCGCCCGCCCGCAGCCGGAGCATGTGGAGCGCGACGAGTTTGGCGGCGTCGACCAGCGCCTGCGTCCGTTCCTCGCTGAGCGGTTCGCGGATTGCCGCCCAGATCGAGCCGAGTACCTCGTCACCGGCGCGGACGGCGAGCGCCACGCGCGGAATCACGATCGTGCTGTCGTCGTAGCGTTGCGGGTCGACGAACACGGGCGTGTTCTCGCGGTACAGCCGGTCGAAGACGCCGTCCCGTTCCAGGCCGCGGGTGAACCGCTCCGGCACCTGGCGGCCGAGGACGGTCTCGACCCTGGACGGGTCCGCCTCGTCCTGGCGGCCGGAAAACGCGAGGACGCGGGAGTCTCGATCCTCGATGGTCACCGGCGCGTCAAGCAACGCGGCGATGGCGTTGGCCAGCGCGAACAGATCACCCGACGGCATTCCGCCGAGTGTCTGCGGTGACACGTCACCGACGTCCCCTTCGGCGAGCAACGTCCTGAGCATCGCGGCCAGCTGGGCCCAGGAGGCACCGCGCGCGAGCCCGAGGAGTGCGACGCCGGACGCGTCGGCGGCACGTTTGAGTTCCGGCGCCGGGGTGACGGGAGAGCGGACGACGAGTGCCACCGCGCCCCGTGCACCCACGTCGTGCAGCAGGCGGGCGACCTCGTCCTGCTCCCGTACCCCGACGCCGAGCACGACGGCCTTGGCGGGAAACTCGGACTCGTCGTGCGGATCGTGGATGACCACCCCGCCGAGCTGCTTGCGGGTGGTCCGGCCGAGAACGACCGGCTCCAAGAGCACGTCCCCGAGGTCTTCGAGGACGCGCCCCAGACTCGTATGCGGTTTGCTGGGCACCGGTGTCAGCACCCCCCGAAGTTAAACCCGGTCTCACCGAACCGACTGGTTCGATCCGACCAAATCTAACCCCGGAATTCGTATATGGCTACGACCCGATCCACGCTTTCGCCCGGGTGACCTCGTCCAGCAGGCCCGGAATCGGAGTCACCCCGAGCCCGGGGCCGGTCGGCACCGGCAGATGCCCGGACTCCAGCACGAACGGCTCGGTGATGTCGGTGCGGTAGAACCGGCCGGACGCCGAGGTGTCGCCGGGGAGGGTGAAACCGGGCAGCGAGGCGAGCGCGACGTTGGCCGCGCGGCCAAGCCCGGTCTCGATCATCCCGCCGCACCACACCGGGACCCCGTGCGCCGCGCAGACGTCATGCACCCGCCGGGCTTCGAGGTAGCCGCCGACGCGGCCCGGTTTGATGTTGACGATCTGGCAGGCACCGAGCCTGATCGCGTCGGCGGCGGCCCTTGCCGAGACGATCGACTCGTCGAGGCAGATCGGCGTCCGGATCCGCTTGGCGAGTTCGGCGTGGCCGAGCACGTCCTCCTCTTCCAATGGCTGCTCGATCAGCAGGAGGTCGAACGGGTCGAGCCTGGCCAGCAGGGGCGCGTCGCCGAGGGTGTACGCGGTGTTCGCGTCGACTTGCAGCAGCACGTCGTCGCCGAAGCGCTCCCGGACTTGTCGCACGGGCTCGACGTCCCAGCCGGGTTCGATCTTCAGCTTGATGCGGACGTAACCCTCGTCGAGATATCCACCGACGACGTCGAGCAGCTGCGGGATCGAGTCCATGATCCCGACCGAGACACCGCAAGCGACGGTGTCGCGAGTGGACCCCAGTTCGGCCGCGAAGGACCGATCGTGCGCACGGAGTTCGGCGTCCAGGACGGCCATCTCCAGCGCGGCCTTCGCCATCCGGTGCCCTTTGAACTTCGCCAGGATCGGCGTCACCTTGTGCGCGGTCAGGTCGCCGGCCGCCAGCAGCGCCGGGATCAAGTGGTTCCGCAGCATATGCTCGGCGGCGTCGTTGTACTCCGAGGAGTAGAGCGGCGCCTCCATCGCCACGCATTCACCCCAGCCCTCGCCCGCCGGGGTCACCGCGCAGACCAGCAGGAGTTCCCGTTCGGCCTGTGTCCCGAACGACGTCCGGAACGGTGCCACGAGCGGCATCCGGACCCGGCGTAGTTCCACACCGCTGAGTTTCACGACTGCTCCTTCGAGATCACGTACCAGCCGGCACGATCGAAACCGGTGACACGGGCGTTGTCCGCCATGAGTCCACCGAGGACTTCACGCAGCGCGACGCGCCACGCGGTACCGCGAACGGGATCGGTGCGGCGTAGTTGTTCGATGTCGGGCGGGACGGCGACGAGGACGGTCGGCGTGTCAGCCGGGCCTACCACCGGGCCTCCGTCGGGAGCGACCGAGAGCGCCTTCGCCGCTCCGAAGGCTTCCGCGTCGATCAGGACGGGTTCGCCGAAAGCGGCGGCGCGCACGGTCGGGCTCGTCAGGTCCCAGCCGACCATCAGGCGGTCGGTGTCACCCGTGCCGTTGATGCTGTCCTCCATCGGACCGTAGAAGTCAGGGAGGTAGCCGATCGGACGCGCGCCGAGTTTCCCCAGGTTGAAGTAGGCGTTGCGCCGTACGAGCGGGTCGAAGGTCCAGGTGATCACCGAGACGTCCTGGAGCAGCGCCCAGCCGCGCTGATGCAGTTTGAGCGCGTGACCGATCCCCCGGCCCGCACCGGCGCGGACGATCCCGGCGATATGGCTGTGCAGGCTCGCCTTCCCCGGATTCCCGAAGAAACCGAAGCAGGCCCCCAAAAGTTCGCCGTGCTCGAACGCGCCCGCGACGTAGTTGCCCGCCGTCGACATCGCCCGGAGCAGTTCCGTGCTCACCGGACGGGCGCCGGGCGCGGTCTTCCAGATCGACTCGAACAAGCCGACCACCGCCGCCAGGTCGGCGATTTCGGTGAGTTCGCGGATTTCGACGCCCGAAGCCACGGCCGCGGCCCGCGCGGCGGCGACGGCTTCGTCACGCACCTCCCGGGTGACCAGGCTTTCCGTATTCGTCGCAAGATTCGTCACGGGCACAATCCTTTCCCGGTTACCCGGCCGAGTCACCGTCGTGCCGTACCAGATTCGCCGGCGGGATTCGTCGCGCCGGACGGATCGCGCTTCGCGAGTACGTTTTCGACGAGCGCGGCCAGCAGGGCGGTACGGCGCGGCAATTCCGCGACGACGACGTGTTCGTGATCCGCGTGCGCCCCGCCACCGACGGCGCCGAGGCCGTCGAGTGTCGGAATGCCCATTCCCGCCGTGTAGTTGCCGTCCGAGGCGCCACCGACGGAGGCGGAGGTCAGTTCACCGAGCCCGAGTTCGCCCGACAATTCCTGAGCCAGCGCGAACAATCCCGACGACGAGCTTTCTTCCAACGGCGGCCGGTTGATCCCACCGGTGACCCGGACCTCGGCGTCCTCCAGCACCGGCAGGAGTTCCCGCATGGCCCTGTCGACCCGAAGTTGTTCCGCCTCGTTCCAGACGCGGACGTCGACCGAGACGCTCGCGGCGGCGGGCACGGTGTTGACCGTCGTCCCCGCCGACACGACCGTGGGTGTCACGCTGGTACCGGCTTCGGGATCGGCGATCGCGGCCGCCGCGAGGACCTGGTGCGCGATCTCGATTCCCGCGTTAATGCCCTTCTCCGGTTCGAGCCCGGCGTGCGCGGCCCGGCCGGTGACCTCGATCCGGTACTGGGAAACGCCTTTACGGCGGCATTTCAGCGCGCCGCCGTCGGCCGAGGCCTCCAGCACGAACGCCGCGTCACAACCACGCGCCTCGTCCTCGATCAGGGCACGCGACGTCGGCGAGCCGATCTCCTCGTCGCCGGTGACCAAAATAGACAGTCCGGCGCGATCGGGCACCGTGGCGGCGGCGTGCAGCGCCATCACGACCCCGGCCTTCATGTCGAAGCAGCCAGGCCCGCGCAATACGCCGTCCCGCACGGAAAACGGATGCGTCTCCAGCGAACCGTGGGGCCACACCGTGTCGTGATGCCCGAGGAGCAGCACACGCGGTGACCCGTCGCCGAACCGCCAGCGAAGGTGGGTGACCCCGTCGACGACGATCCGCTCCGGTTCCACCCCCAGCAGCCTCACGCCCACCGCGGCCACCACTTCGGCGCTGCAAGCGACCGCGTCGTGGTCCGAAGACGGGGACTCGCAGCGAACGAGCGTCTCGATGTCGGCCAGCAGGTCGCTCATCGCGGCTCACCCCGCAGCGGCTTGCCGGGGAAGGCGTCCGTGCGCAGATTTCCGTCGGTGACAACGGGAACACCCGCGACGAACAGGTGCCGGACACCGACCGACGGCCTGATCGGGTCGAAGTACGTCGCCGCGTCGGTGATGACGTTCGGGTCGATCACGACGATGTCGGCATCCGCTCCGACGCCCAGCCTGCCCTTGGCCCGCGCGGCGGGCGCGACCTCGTCGAGGACCCGGGCCGGCAGGTACGAACAGCGCCGGAACGCCTCCACCCAGGTCCACGCGCCGCTCTCGCGCACCATCAGACGCAGCGTCTTGGCGTACGTCCCGGACGTCCGGGGATGCGTCGCGCCACCGGGCGGCAGCGGCCATTCGGTACTCTCGCTGGTGCCGTTCTTCCAGTACACGGGCAGGGCGTCACTGGCGACGATGGCGTCGGGGAACGCGAGCGCCTGGTTCAGGAGTGCGAGGTCGCGTGGATCGCCCTCGTCGAGGAACTCCAGGATGCACGGCGCGCCCGGTTCCTCGGCACGCACCTGGAGCAGGCGGCCTTCGTCGGCGATGCGCTCCCCCGACTCCAGCATGATCACGCTGGACGGGGAAAGTCCCTTCATCTTCAGCCGTTCCGGCGAAAGAAACGCCGCGCCGATACCCGTGCTGCCCGCCCCGTACGGATAAGCCTCCACCGTCACCCGCGACCCGGCCGCGCGACCCGCTTCCAGCGCCGCGAGCACACGGTCGATCTGGTGGCCGGACGTACTGTTGACGTGGCAGTGGTGCATCGCGGCGCCGGTCTCGGCCGCGACGATCGCGATCTCCTCCGACCCGTCGACGGGTGTCGCCGGGTCCACCTCCACCAGTTCGCGGACGTGCGTGTACGTCGGCGCCCCGGCTTCCTTGGCCAGCCGGGCGAGGGCAAGGAACTCACCGGGGTCCGTGAGCGGCGCGTACCCGAGCAGCACGCCGACGCCGAGCGCACCCGCGGCCAGCTCACCCTCCACAAGGGACAACCACGAGGCCAGTTCGGCAGGCGACGAAGACCGTTGCCATGCCGGGTTCCCGAGCACCGCGAGACCGCTGTCGATATTGGCGTCGGGTTCGATCCCGGCGAGCACCTGCGCCCTGGCCGAACCCCAGGACGCGGAGAAACCGTAGTGCAGCGGACGTCCAGCCGCCGCGGCCTCGGCGTAGGCCCGCTCGATCGGCATCAGCCCGGCTTCGAGGTCGAGCGCGGTCGTGACGCCGTCCATCGCCTGCAGCCGCTGGCCCGCGATGGAGTGCACGTGGCTGTGCAGGTCGATGAACCCCGGGCCGACGACGAGCCCGGTGACGTCGATCTCCGTATCGCCCGGCTCCGGAGTCAGGCCCTCCGCGACGGCGGTGACCACCCCGTCGACCACCAGCACATCGGCCGTGCCGTCGAATCCCGTCGCCGGGTCGATGACACGACCGCCACGCAAGAGTGTCCGCATGCTTCGCCTCCTAGATCGCCTCGTTCATGGCGACACTAGGAGGTTTCGCGAGCCGTCCGTTCGTAGCGGGCGACGAATCCGGGACACCGGATCCATCCGCCCGCACGAACGCATCGTGAGTGCGTGGGACGTGAGTGGCGATTCAGGTTATTGAGGGGTAAGTCAAACGTGGCCTGGTGCCCGGGCTCGCTGTGACCGGCTTGTTCGCGGGATTGGCGGCCAGAGCGAATACGTGACTCGCGCCTTCAAGCACGTAACTCACGTGCTTGAAGGCGTCACTCGCGTGCTTGAAGCCGTCACTCGCGTGCTTGAGCACGTAACTCGCGTGCTTGAAGACGTCACTCGCGTGCTGGACGCCGAACTCGGTGTGCGGGGTCTGAGCACGCGAGTTACGCCTTCAAGCACGCGAGTTACGCCTTCAAGCACGCGAGATACGGCTTCAAGCACGCGAGTTACGTCTTTAAGCACGCGAGTCACGGCTCTGAGCACGCGAGTGCGGTGCCGCGCCACCCCCAGGCACCACCTCGCCCGAGGCGCCACCTTTGCCTTACCCCTCAAAGAGAACACGAATCGCCACTCACGACCCACCCGCCGGAGGGCTGCGTCAAGGCAGGCGGTGGCGGCCGTGGTGCTCCGCGATGATCTCCGCATAGCGGTGGCCGCTCGCCTTGACCGTCCGGACCTGGGTGTCGTAATCGACCCGGACCAGCCCGAATCGCTTGCTCAGCCCGCTGTCCCACTCGAAGTTGTCGAGCAGCGACCAGGCGAAATACCCCTTCACCGGCGCACCCGCTTCGGCGGCACCGGCGACCGCGCCGAGGTGTTCTTCCAGATAGGCGATGCGGTCGGCGTCGTCGATCGAGCCGTCCTCGGCGACCTTGTCGTCGAAGGCGGCACCGCTCTCCGTGACGTAGATGGCTCGCGCTCCGTACTCGTTGGCGAGGCGGTGGATCAGGTCCGCCAGGCCCTTTCCGTGGATCTCCCAGCCCATCGCGGTGGTGGCGGCCCCCTCGACGGGCACCTGGCGGGCACGCGGCGCGGGACCGTTCGGGTCGTCCTCCACGATCTGCCGGAAATAGTAGTTCAGCCCGTGGTAACCGACCGGGGCCGAAATCACGTCGAGGTCGTCACCGACCACCGGCGGCTCGACGCCGTAGACCTCGATCATGTCCGCCGGGTAGCCACGCCCGTTCGACGGGTCGAGCCACCAGCGGTTCACGTGTCCGTCCATCCGGGCCGCCGCCTCGACGTCCGCGGTGGAATCGGACGCGGGTTCGATACCGCTGAGGTTCACCACGAGACCGATGTTGGCTGGCTCGGCGGCGTTCGCGGTGATCGCCCGCACGCCGAGCCCGTGCGCGAGCAGGAGGTGGTGCGAAGCGTGGATGGCCTGCCTGAGGTCCTTGATCCCGGGCGCGAACCGCCCTTCGAGGTAACCGAGCCAGGCTGAGCACAGTGGCTCGTTCACCGTGTTCCAATCCTTGACCCGGTCACCGAGCTTCGCCGCGACAACGGCGGCGTACTCGGCGTAGGCGTAGGCGGTGTCACGCTCGGGCCAGCCGCCGTTCGCCTGCAAGGCCGAGGGAAGATCCCAGTGGAACAATGTGGCGAACGGCCGGATCCCCGCTTCGAGCAGCGCGTCGACCAGCCGGTCGTAGTGATCGAGGCCGAGTGCGTTGACCTCGCCGCGGCCGGTCGGGATCACCCGTGGCCAGGCGACCGAGAAGCGGTAGGCGTCCAGGCCCAGCTGTTTCATGATGCCGAGATCTTCGGGCCAGCGGCGGTAGTGATCGCAAGCGACGTCGGCGGTGTCGCCGTTCAGGACGGCACCCGGGACCCGGACGAAGTCGTCCCAGATGGACGGGAGGCGACCATCGACGTCAACGGCGCCTTCGACCTGGTACGCGGCGGTGGCCGCACCCCACAGGAAATCGGCGGGCAGGTGCGGATTCAAGGCAGACCTCTCTGTACGGGGCTGGCTGGTCATTTCACGGCACCGGCGGTGAGCCCGGCGACGAGATAGCGCTGGAGCAACAGGAATCCCGCGACGACCGGGACGGAGACGATGAGCGAGGCGGCCATGACCTGGTTCCAGTAGACCTGGACCTGCGTGGAGTACTCCTGGAGGCCGACAGCGAGGGTCCGCGTGCCCGAATCGGTCATCACCGACGCGAACAGGACCTCGCCCCAGGCCGTCATGAACGAGTAGATCCCCACCGCGACGATGCCCGGCATGGCCGCCGGGATGACCACCCGGATCAACGCGCCGATCGGCCCGGTGCCGTCGACCATCGCCGCCTCGTCGAGTTCCTTCGGGATCGAGTCGATGTAGCCGGCGAGCATCCAGATGGCGAACGGCAGCGAGAAGGTCAGGTAAGTGATGATCAGCCCGAGCCGCGAGCCATACAGGACGATGCCGGTGGTGTTGCCGATGTTGACGAAGATCAAGAACAGCGGCAGCAGGAACAGGATGCCGGGGAACATCTGCGTGGACAGCACGGTCATCTTGAAGAAGTTCTTGCCGCGGAACCGGCAGCGGCTCAGCGCGTACGCCGCGAAGATCGCGATCAGCACCGAAAGGACCGCCGCCGAGCCGGAGATGACCAGGCTGTTCATGAAGTACTCGGCGAGCGGGATGGTGTCCCAGATGTCGAAGAACGGCTGGATGGTCAGCGTGGTCGGGAACCACTCCCATTTGCCCTGGACGTCCCCGAGCGGCTTGAGTGACGACGAAACCATGGCGTAGAGCGGGACCAAGGTGAACAGGGCGAGGAAGCCAAGGACGAAGCGGCGGACCCACGGGAGCCAACGGGGTTCAGACACCGGCGTTCCTCCTCCGCGAGGTCAGTCCCCAGTAGACGGTGCTGACGATCAGGAGGAACACCAGCAGCAGCACCGACATCGCGGAGCCGAGGCCGAAGTTCCAGGTGACGAACGAACTCTGGTAGATATGGATCGAGATCAGCGACGCCTCCTTCGGCGCGGACGCTCCGAATAGGACATACGGCGTGTTGAAATCGTTGAAGGTCCACAGGAACAACACCAGCAGCAGAACCTGGTTGACCGGCCGCAGCATCGGCTGGGTGATCGCCTGGAACTGCCGCCACCAGCTCGCGCCGTCGATCGCCGCCGCCTCGTACAGTTCACCGGGGATGTTCTGCAGTCCGGCCATCACGATCAGGAACGCGAACGGCCAGTTGCGCCAGACCGAGACGATCACCAGCGACCAGAAGCTGTTGTCCCCGATGAGCCAGAAGGAATCGGTGCCCAGCAGGCTGTTCACCAGCCCGGTGTCACGCTGGAACATGAAGGACCAGGTGATCACCGCCGCGTACATCGGCAGCGCGTACGGCACCAGGAACAGGGTCCGCAGCACACCGCGGCCCCGGAAGTTCTTCTGCATCAGCACGGCGGCCGAAGTGCCGAACAGCCAGCAGAACCCGACCGACAAGACGGTGTACAGGGCACTGATCCAGAACGAATCGAGCAGTGCCTCGCCGGCGGCCGAATCGAAGTCCAGTACGAATTTGTAGTTGTCGATCCCCGCCGACGGCGCGGAGGTGAAGTCTCGGATGTAGAACTGCGTCAGCTTGAAGAAGCTCATCGCGAGCCCGGCGAGCATCGGGATCAGGTGGACGAGCAGTTCGAGCAGGATCGCGGGAAGCAACAGCAGATACGGCAACGCGACCCGGCGCCGGGTTTGCCGGGGTCGGTGCGCCCCGGCCGCTTTCACGGCCGGGGCGTCGTCGAGCGTGGTCGGCATCAACCACCGGCCGCGATTTGCTGGTCCGCCTGGTTCAGCTGGTCCCGGATCTTGGCGCCGTCGACCGGCTTGCCCGCGGCGACGTCGGCGAACATCGCCTTCATCGCGGTGCCGATCAGGGTCTCGAACTGCGACTCCTGCGGCACTTGCGGCATCGGCTCGGCCGAGTTCGCCAGCACGCTCTGGAAGACCTTGACGTCCTCGGTCTGGAACGCCGCGTCGCTGTAGGCGTCCTGGACGGTCGGCAGCGAGCCGTAGGTCTTGTTGAGCAGCGCCTGCTCCGGCGCCGAGACCATGAACTTCACGAAGTCCAGCGCGGCGCCGGGGTTCTTGGTGTTCTTGAACACCGACACGTTGATGCCCGCGACGAAGCTGGTCACCTTGCGGCCCGCCGACGGCGGGGTGGCGGGCAGCGGGATCGGCGCGACGCCGAGGTCGGCCATGTCCATCCCGATGTTCTTGAACGAACCGGCGGAAGCCTGGTTCATGAACATCGCGGCCTTGCCGTCCGACAGATCCTTGAGAGACTTCGCGGTGTCGGCGTACTCCGCATTGGACGGGTTGACGATCTTGTCCTTCTGCATCAGATCGACGAACTGCCGCACGGCCGCGACCGACGGGTCCGAAGCCAGCTGCGGCTTGCCTTCGGGACTGAAGAACCGCGCACCCTGCTGGGCGCCGAGGATCGCCGCGTGGTGGCTGTTCTCGGTGACCTGGCCCGCCTGGAGCGAGAGGCCCCACTGGCCCTTGTCCGGTTTGGTGAGCTTCTTGCCGTCCTCGACGAGTTCTTCCCACGTGGCGGGCGGCTTGGTGATGCCGGCCTCGGCGAAGAGCTTCTTGTTGTAGTACAGGCCGTAAGCCTGGCCGTAGAGCGGTACGCCGACCGGCGGCTGACCACTCGCCCCGGTGGCCGCCAGCGACGGCCCGACGAAGCGCGACTTGCCGCCGACCTTCTCCAGCGCGGCGTCGTCGAACGGCAGGAACGCCCCGGTCGCCTGAAGCGAGGCTGACCAGGTGTTACCGATGTTGAGCACGTCCGGGCCCTTACCGGAGGTCGTGGCCGCGAGGATCCGGTTGAGCAGATCCGTCCACGGGACGACTTCGAGCTTGACCTTGATCCCGGAGGCCTTCTCGAACTTGTCGAGTTCGGGCCGCAGGACTGCCTTGTCGTTGTCGAGACTGGTGCCCTGGTTGGACGCCCAGTACACGAGCTCCTTGGGAGCACTGGACGACGTGTCGCCGCCGCACGCCGTCGTGGCGGCGGCCGCCAGCGCCAGTACGAGCGCCGGAGCGATCTTTCCGATTCGCATCGATGGTCCTCGGGGTGAGTGGCCAAGCCGCGTACCGGTTCTGTGATCCGGGACACGCCTTATTTCAGGGCTTGAGTTAAGGCTAGGGCAAGCTTGTCGTCAAGCCCCTGAACGCCGGATGCGGAGTCGTGAGTGATTTGGGTCGTTAGGGCCAAGCATGTCTTGGGTACCTACTGGATTTGACTGCGGGGCTGATCGTGGGTCAGGTCCGTGAAGGTCTCCTTGCCTAGGTACAGGAAGGCCCCCCTAGGCGCAAGGAAGGGGGCCTTCCTGTACTTGAGGCGAGCAACGGGCGCCGGTACCGAGCGG
>NZ_JBFBBY010000182.1:0-13481 GCF_040682875.1 Amycolatopsis sp. NPDC051071
GCACCGCCACGCCGGATTCCGAGGTATGTCCCCAATTCGATGGTCCGCGGGCGGAACGGGAAGGGGGCCTTCATGTACTTCAAGCCGCACTATTGGGCCGAAACTTCACGACCAGGCGAACGCGCGCGGGTGCCACCACACCGGCGGGTCGTACCCCCCAAGGGAGCGCGAGACAGATCGGCTACGGACGCGAGGGTCGTTTCGCAGGCTCGCAGCACCCAACAGCGCAGGGCGCTCCATTCACTGTGCACCCAGCCGCCGGGAACGGCGACAGCTTCCGCGCGGGCAGGCCTTCCGTGTGCTCACGAATCAGCTCCACGACGAGCTCCGCGAACCGCGGGTCCGTATCCGGCGTGGCGGCACGCGCGAAGCCCATTTCCAGCTCCGCTGCCCGCTCGGCCGCCTCGTTGTCGAGGTCCCAGATCACTTCGAGGTGGTCGGACACGAAGCCCACCGGGCAGACGACGACCGAAGTGACGCCTTCCGCGTGCAGGGCGTCGATGTGGTCGACGATGTCCGGTTCCAGCCACGGCACCTGCGGCGGGCCGGAGCGCGACTGCCAGACGACGTCGTAGGTCTCGATTCCCGCTTCGGCCGCGACGAGACGGGCGGCTTCGGCGATCTGGCGCGAATAGCGGCGGCCGCCTTCCGAGGGCGGGCCGGACGCGGCGTCGGCGGATTCGGGTACGGAGTGGGCGCAGAAGACCGTCCTGGTCCCTGGCCGGTTCCCCAGTTCCGCGTGTGCGGCACGGACGGCGTCGGCGATGGCGCCGACGAACAACGGGTGGTCGAAGAACTGCCGCAGCTTCACCAGTTCCGGCGCCCCGTCGCCCACCGCCGCGCGGGCGCGCTCGATGTCCTCGTCGTACTGGCGGCAGGCGGAGTAGCCGCCGTACGCGCTTGTGGGGAAGACCAGGACACGCCGAGCGCCCGCCTTGGTGATCGCCGCCAGCGTGTCCTCGACCATCGGCTGCCAGTTGCGGTTGCCGAAGTGGACGGGCAGGTCGATCCCGGCCTTCGCGAGTTGCTTCTCCACCGCGGAGATGGCGTCCCGGTTCAGGCGGTTGATCGGCGAGACCCCGCCGAAGTGCTGGTAATGCTCGGCGACCTCGAGCAGTCGTTCCCTCGGGACCCCCCGGCCCCGCGTGACGTTCTCCAGGAACGGCATCACCTCGTCGGGCCCCTCGGGACCACCGAACGAAAGCCAAAGCAGCGCGTCGTAACCCACCCTGCCATCTTGCCGTTGTGGCGCCCCGCACGCTGACCCGGCCCGTTTTGAACTGGGCGATCCAAAACCTGGTACGGTCATTTCCATGGCCAGGCCGAGGGAATTCGACGAGCGCGCAGCGATCGGGCGCGCCATGGACGCGTTCTGGGTGCGCGGCTACGAGGGCACGTCGACGCAGGCCCTCTGCGAAGCCACCGGCCTTGGCCGCAGCAGCATCTACAACACCTTCACCAGCAAGCACGAACTGTTCATGCGCGCACTCGACCATTACGCCGATCGCGGCATCGTCACCAGGACGGCGCTGCTGGAAGCCGACGGCACCGGGATCGAGCGGTTTCGCGCGTTGTTCTCGTTCACCATCGCCGAGGAAGACGAGACCCACGGCCGCGGCTGCCTCGTGGTCAACACCGTCGCCGAGTTCGGCGATCGCGACCCCGAGGTCAAGGCGCGGATCGACGCCGACACCGAGCGGCATCTCGCCGTGCTCACGGCCTGCGCCAGAGAAGGACAGCTTGACGGGACCGTCGACCGTTCCCGCGAGCCCGCCGATCTCGCCGAGTTCGCGCACAGCACTGTCGCCGGACTCCGGCTGATGTCCCGGCGCGGCGCCCGGCGAGCCGCCCTGCAGGCGGTCGCCGACATCGCGCTGAGCGCCATAGCGGCGAAGTAAGCCGAAACAAAGCCCGGGTGCGACGCTGCCCACATTTTGGACTGAACGATACAAAACTGGAGGAAATCCCGTGCCTTTGGCAGTCCGCGTACTCGGATTGAGCGTATTCGCGCTCGGCACGTCCGAGTTCATGATCACCGGCCTGCTGCCGGGGATGGCGGCCGATCTGAACGTCGGCATCCCCGAAGCCGGCCTGCTGATCTCCGCCTTCGCGATCGGCATGGTCGTCGGCGCTCCCCTGCTCGCGATAGCCACCCTTCGCGTGCCGAGGCGTGCGACATTGATGGCGCTGCTCGTCGTCTTCGGGCTCTCGCACGTCGTGGGTGCGCTGGGTTCGGGGTACGCCCTGCTCTTCGCGACCCGCGTCGTCAGCGCGGTCGCCTGCGCCGGATTCTGGGCCGTCGGGGCGGCCACCGCCATCGCGCTGGTACCGGTGGAACGCCGGGGCCGCGCGATGGCCATCCTGGTCGGCGGGCTCACCATCGCGAACATCGCCGGCGTTCCCGCCGGGACCTTCCTCGGCCAGCACGCGGGCTGGCGCGCGGCGTTCTGGGCGGTCGCGGCCTTGACCGTCATCGCGTTGATCGGCGTGTTCGCCCTCGTCCCGGAAACCCAGGACGGCGCCAAGACCGACATCAAGACGGAGCTGCGGCTCTACCGAGGCGGCCGGTTCTGGCTGGCACTGGGTGTGATCGCCCTCGCCCAGGCAATGATCTTCGCGACCTTCAGCTATCTCGCGCCACTGCTGACCGAAGTCAGTGGGCTGCCGGAAAGCTGGGTACCCGGCGTGCTCTCGCTTTTCGGGCTCGGCGCGCTGATCGGCATCACGGCCGGCGGGCGGCTCGCGGACGCGAGGCCGTTCGTGACGCTCTACGGCGGGCTCGCCGTCGCCCTGCTCGCCTTGGTCCTGCTGGCGGTCTCCGGCCCGGGAACACCACTCGCGATCTTCTCCGTGTTCCTGTTCGGCGTCGCCGGATTCGGCGTCAACCCCGCACTGAACGTCCGCGCGTTCGCCGTGGCGGGCAACGCGCCCACGCTCGTCGGCGCGAGTACGACGGCCGCGTTCAACGTCGGCAACACCATCGGCCCGTGGCTCGGCGGCGAGTCGATCGACGCGAATCTCGGCTACCCGAGCGTCGCGTGGGTGAGCGTCGGTCTCGGCGTCGCCACCATGCTCGCGCTCACCTTCGCCGCCGGTGTCCAGCGCACCGACGACACCCGCCTGCTCCGCGAACCCGTTACGCAGTAAGGAAAGAGGGAATCATGTCCGAACGAACCCGAGCCGTGCTCACTCAACGCGCGTGAAGGCCTCCTTCCCTCGGTTGGATCCAGCTCTGCCGCGCGCCAGCGCGTCCGTTGAGGGCGGCGGCGGGGGCATGGATGGACGAGGGAAGGAGGCCTTCACGCGCAAGAAGAGACCTCAGATGCCGAGGGCGTGCACTCCGCCGTCGACCATGATCATCGAGCCGGTCGTGGCGGGCAGCCAGTCCGACAACACGGCGCAGACCGACTTCGCCGTCGGGTCCGGGTCGGAGCTGTCCCAGCCGAGCGGCGCGCGGTCGCCCCAGCCCTCCTCCAGTTCGGAGAAACCGGGGATCGACTTCGCGGCCATCGTCTTCATCGGGCCGGCGCTGACCAGGTTGACCCGGATGCCCTGCGGGCCGAGGTCGCGCGCCAGGTACCGGTTCACCGACTCCAGCGCCGCCTTCGCCACGCCCATCCAGTTGTAGACGGGCCACGCGACACGCGCGTCGAAATCCATGCCGACGATCGACGCACCGCGCGAGAGCAGCGGAAGCGTCGCCACGGCAAGGGCCTTGAAGGAGTACGCCGAAACGTCGACGGCCACCTTCACGTCCTCGCTCGGAGCGTCCAGGAAAGGCGCGCCGAGGCAGGACTGCGGGGCGAACCCGATGGAGTGCAGCACCCCGTCGAGCCCGTCGACGTGCTCACGGACGCGGTCGGCGAGCGAGTCCAGGTGCTCCTGGTTGGTGACGTCCAGCTCCAGCACCGGCGCCTCTTCGGGGAGACGCTTGGCGATGCGCTCGACGAGCGACAGCCTGCCGAAGCCGGTGAGCACGACCTTCGCGCCCTCTTGCTGCGCGATCTTGGCCGCGTGGAACGCGAGCGAGGCGTCGGTGATGACGCCGGTGATCAGCAGTCGCTTGCCTTCGAGCAGTCCTGGCACAGGACCTCCAGTCCGGAGTGGGTGATCAGTACGGAAAAAGGGGGACGTCAGTGGCCCATGCCGAGGCCGCCGTCGACCGGCAGTACCGCGCCGTTGACGTACCCGGCCTCTTCGGAGGCGAGGTAGCGGACGGCGGCGGCGATCTCCGACGGCTCGGCGTACCGGCCGGAGGGAATCTGGGCGAGGATCTCCTTCTTGCGGTCCTCGCCGAGTTCGTCGGTCATGTCCGTGGCGACGAAACCAGGGGCGATGACGTTCGAGGTGATGTTGCGTGAGCCCAGCTCACGCGCCAGCGAGCGGGCGAGACCGACGAGACCGGCCTTGCTCGCCGCGTAGTTGACCTGGCCCGCCGAGCCGGTGAGGCCGACGACGGACGAGATGAAGATGTAGCGGCCCCATTTGCCGCGCAGCATGCCGCGGGAGGCGCGTTTGGCGACCCGGTAGGCGCCGGTGAGGTTCGCGTCCACCACGCGGGTGAACTGCTCCTCGCTCATGCGCATGAGGAGGGTGTCGTCGGTCATCCCGGCGTTCGCGACCAGGACCTCGACAGGACCCTGGTGCTCCTCGACGAGCTTGAAGGCGGCGTCGATCTGCTCGGCGTCCGTGACGTCGGCCTGCACTCCGAAGAGTCCTTCGGGCGCGCCGGAGCCACGGTGCGTGATCGCGACCTTGTGCCCCTGCGCCGCGAGGTCCTTCGCGATCGCCAAACCGATACCGCGGTTGCCGCCGGTGACCAGTACCGACCGTCCCACAGAGCTCTCCTCGCCTCGTCATCGTCCCGCTGACGCACTGAGGTTATCGGCTCACCCGGGACCCGCCGGAGCCGCGCCACCTCTACCTCCGGGTAACCACGATCGTCCTAAGCGGATGTTAGGAACCGCGCCGAAACCTTGCCCGGCCGTCACGGATTGTTCACCGTGAGCCGGAACACAGGAGGTCAAAGATGACAACCCGGATCGGCGAAGCGTCGCCGCCCGTCAGCGAGAAGCGAGTCGTCGGCAACGTGCTGCGCGGCTCCATCGGCAACCTGGTCGAATGGTACGACTGGTACGCCTACGCCGCTTTCAGCACCTATTTCGCCAAGTCCTTCTTCCCCACCAAGGACACGACGGCGGCGTTCCTCGGCACGGCGGCGGTGTTCGCCGTCGGGTTCCTCATGCGGCCGCTCGGCGGCTGGATGCTGGGCCGGTTCGCCGATCGGTTCGGGCGGCGAAGCGCACTCGTGCTTTCCGTCACGTTGATGGCCGCGGGATCGTTGATGATCGCGGTGATCCCGACCTACGCCACGATCGGGATCGCCGCGCCGATCCTCCTTCTGGTGGCCCGGCTCGTCCAGGGACTCTCGGTCGGCGGCGAGTATTCGACGTCCGCGACCTATCTGTCCGAAGTGGCCACTCCCGGCAAACGCGGCTTCTACTCCAGCTTCCAGTACGTGACGCTGTACGGCGGCCAGTTGCTGGCGCTCGGCCTCCAGTTGCTGCTGCAGGCGGTCCTCACCGAGGCCCAGCTGACGTCCTGGGGCTGGCGGATCGCGTTCGTCGTCGGCGCGTTCGCCGCGGTCGTGGTGATGGTCCTGCGCCGGGGGATGGACGAGTCGGCCAGCTTCGAAGAGTCGAAGGCGTCCGGCACCGGCAAGGAAGCGGGCGAGAAGGGCACGCTGCGCGCGCTCGCCAAGTACCCCAAGGAGATCGCGCTCGTCGTCGGCCTCACCCTCGGCGGCACGGTGTCGTTCTACACCTTCGCCACCTACAGCCAGAAGTTCATGGAGAACACCGCCGGCATCCCGCGCCGGACGGTCACGCTGATCCTGTTCTCGGCGATCCTCGTCGCCGCGATCCTGCAACCACTGGCGGGGAAGCTGTCGGACCGTATCGGCCGCCGTCCGCTGCTGTTGTTCTTCGGCATCGCGGGCACGCTGCTGACCGTCCCGATCATGACGCTGATGGGCGGGACCAAGGAACCGATCTTCGCCTTCCTGCTGATGCTGGCCGGACTGGTGATCGTCACCGGGTACACCTCGATCAACGCGATCGTGAAGGCCGAGCTGTTCCCGACGAAGATCCGCGCCATCGGCGTCGGTCTCCCGTACGCGCTCACCGTGGCGATCTTCGGCGGCACCGCCGAGCTCATCGCGCAGGCGCTGAAGGGCGCCGGCCACGAATCGGTGTTCTTCTACTACGTCGCGGGCTGTGTCCTGGTGTCGCTGATCGTGTACGGCACAATGCGGGAAACCTCGAAGACCTCGGAGCTCGAGAAGAAACCGGAGCCCGAGCCGGTGTCCGGCCGCGAAGGCTAGGCGGGAAGGTATGGCCGTGCGGGTGCTGCTTGTCGAAGACGACGCCGGTGTCGCTGACGCGCTCGCCGAAGCGTTGCAGACGCGCGGCCACACCGTCTCCCACGCGGTCCGGGGCTGCGACGCGCTGCACCGGCACCGCGCGGCCGACGTGATCCTGCTGGATCTCGGCCTGCCCGACATGGACGGGCTCGACGTACTCAGGAAGGTGCGTCAGGTGTCGCTGGTGCCGGTGCTGATCCTCACCGCACGCGGTGACGAGCGGTCCGTGGTGCGCGGGCTGCGGCTCGGCGCCGACGACTACCTGACCAAACCGGTTCGCCTCGCCGAACTGCTGGCGAGGATGGACGCGGTCGTGCGCCGCGCCGCCCTTTCGGCCGCGCCCCAGGACGACGTCGTCCGCGTCGAGGACGTCGAAATCGACCTCGGGGCACGGCGGGTACTGGTCGGCGGGGCCGACATCGGGCTCACCACCAAGGAATTCGCCGTCCTGGCCGTACTCGCCGCGCGGCCGGGTACCGCGGTGAGCCGTCAGCAGCTGATGGACGAGGTCTGGGGCGACGCATACCTCGCCGTCTCCCGTTCGCTGGACGTGCACCTGACCCAGCTGCGCGCGAAGCTCGACCGGCCGGGGGTGCTGACCACCATCCGGGGTTTCGGCTACCGCCTCGGCCGGGACTGACCGGTGCGCACCCGGCTGCTGGTCGTCCTGGTCGCGCTCGCGCTGACCGTGGTCGCCGCGTTCGCGATCCCGCTGTTCGGGTCGACCGCCGCGCAGCGGACCCAGCAACTCGTCATCGCGCGAAACGCCGACGTCGACCGGTTCGTCGTCCTCGCCCAGCAGGCTGTCGACGCCGGAGACCCGGCCGCGCTGGCGGCCGACGCAGCGCGGTATTCGTCGTTATACGGCGAGGCCGTCGTCGTGGTCGACGCACGCGGGGTGCCGCTGGTCGAAACCGGCGGGATGACCGCCGCCGAACCCGTGGTGCGTTCACTCGTCGAATCAGCGTTGCGGAACCAGCCTGCCAAAGGCCCCGAGCAGCTGAGCCCGTGGTCAGCGGATCCGGTCTACTTCGCCCGTCCGGTCGGCACCGGGACGCGGGTGGCGGGAGTGGTCGTGCTGGGGGCGTCCGTGACGACGGCGGCGGCCGACCTCACCACGCGCTGGGCCGCGATCGTCGCGGGCGCGGTGCTGGTGGCGGCGGTGTTCGTGCTGCTCGCGGTCCTGCTGGCGCGGTGGATGGTGCGGCCGCTGCACGAACTGGAGACCGGTGTGCAGGCGGTCACCGAAGGACACCGCGCGCAGGTCCCCGACCGGGCAGGCCCTCGCGAGCTGCGGTCGCTCGCGACGTCGTTCAACCGGATGTCGGACGCGGTCGTCGAGGCGTCCGAACAGCAGCGACGACTCGTCGCGGACGCGTCGCATCAGCTGCGGAATCCCATGGCAGCCTTGCGGTTGCGGGTCGATTCGCTCGCCGCGCAGGTCGACGGCGAAGGCCAGCGGGCCTACCGCGCGACCGTCGCGGAGGTCGAACGTCTGGAGTCGCTGCTCGACGGTCTGCTCGCGCTGGCGCTCGCCGAAAGCGCCGCGACCCGGCTGGCCGCCGGGGAAGCGGGCGACGAACCCTGCGATCTTCCTTACGTGCTCGCGGAACGGGTCGACGCGTGGCGTCCGTCGGCGGACGACGCGGGGGTCGAACTGGCGGCGTCGGAAGGCCACCACGCTCCGCTGACCGTGCGCTGCCCGGAAGGCGACCTCGCGCAGATCCTCGACGTCCTGCTGGACAACGCGGTGCACTACGCCGGACGCGGCGCGACCATCACCACCGGCTACGAGACGGGCGACGGGACGGCCACGGTCTTCGTGTCCGACAACGGACCCGGACTGTCCACAGAGGACCGGGAGCGTGCGACGGAACGCTTCTGGCGTGCCGGTGGCGACGGCGCGCCGCGGGGAACCGGGCTCGGCCTCTCGATCGCCAGCCAGCACGTGCTCGCCCGCGGCGGGAAACTCGAACTGCGCCAGGCGGAACCGCGTGGACTCGAAGTGCGCGTCGAACTCCCCCTCGTCACCGGGAACAGGTCATGACCGTCACCAGGCGCACCGCGATCCTCGCCGGGCTCGCCACGCTCGCGGGCTGTTCGACGTCGGGTTACCAAGGCCCGGAACGCGAGGTCATGATCGCGGCCGGTGAGAGCGGCGGCTTCTACCTCGCGTTCGCGGAACTGCTGGCCGAACAGCTCAACCGGGCCGAACCACGGCTGCGCGCCACGGCCGTCGCGACCGAAGCCAGCGTCGAAAACGTGCGGCGCCTGCGGGACGGCCGGGCCGATCTCGGGCTCGTCCTCGGCGACGTCGCCGAAGCCGCGTTCGCCGGAGCGGATCCGTTCTCCGTGCCGATCGCGTTCTCGGCCATCGGCCGCGTCTACGAGAACTACCACCAGCTCGTGGTCCGCGCGGACGGCGGCGTGCGCTCCCTTTCCGACCTGGCCGGACGGCCGGTGGCGATGGGCGCGAGCGGATCCGGCGTGGCGGTGTTCAGCACCCGGCTCTTCGCCCGCGCCGGTGTCCCGGTGGCCGCGAAGAACCTCCTGCTCGGGGAAGCAATCAACGCGCTGGTGGCGCATGAGGTCGACGCGTTGTTCTGGTCCGGCGGGATCCCGACACCGGCACTCACCGAGCTGAACCGGACCACCGCGATCACCCTCCTCCCCCTCGACGCGCACCTCCCCGCGCTGCGTGCGGGCTACGGCCCGGTGTACGACCAGGTCCACGTCCCGGCGCAGGCCTATCGAGGAGTCGGCGAACTGCGGACTATCGGCGTCGCGAACCTGTTGCTGGCGGCGCCTTCGCTGCCCGAGGACGTCGCTGCCGCGGTGACGCGGGTACTGGCCGGACATGCCGCCGACCTCGTCCCGGCACCCGCCGTCGGGACGCAGTTCCTCGACGTCCGGACGCTGATCGGCACGGGCAAAGTGCCACTGCATCCCGGAGCCGCGTCGGCTTACCGTGCCCTTCACGGGTGAGTCCGGCTCCATCTCCAGAGTGATGCGCGTAGTACCGGAGCGCTGCCAGGGTCGGAAACAGGCGGCCCATCCGGCCGCCCCGATCCGGAAGGACTCCATCAGTGTCATCGAGACACACCAGGGTGGTGCGGGGTTCGGCGCTGGTCGCGGGCCTCACGCTCGTCGGCGGGCTCGCCACGACCGCCCCCGCCCTCGCGGCGGAGCAGGCCAAACTTGCCGTCCCCGCCCTCACCGGCCAGTACGACATCGGCACGACCGATCTCCACCTCGTCGACCAGGCCCGGCCCGATCCGTGGAAACCGGAGCGGCGCCGGGAGCTCATGGTCACCGTGACCTATCCGGCGGACCGGTTCGCCGACGGCCCGCGGGCGCCGTGGGTCAGTCCTGCCATGGGTGCCGTCGTCGACCAGGGGCTGGCGAGCGAGGACTCCCTCGGTCTCCCGGCAGGCTCCATCGACTGGACGTCGGCGAAGCGCAGGGCCGAAGTCGGCGTCCCCACAGCGCCCGGCGCACCGAAGCCGGTGGTGCTCTTCTCGCCGGGCTTCGGCGGCCCACGGGAGACGTACACGGCCCTCGTCGACGACCTGGCGAGCCGCGGGTACGTCGTCGTCTCGCTCTCGCACACCTTCGAGAGCGCGGCCGTCGAATTCCCCGGCGGACGACTGGAAACCGCGCTCTCGCCGGAGTTCACTCCCGAGTTCATGAAGAAGGCACTCGACGTGCGGGTCGGTGACAGCCGGTTCGTCCTCGACCAGCTCGCGAAGATCACGCGGGGACAGAACCCGGACGCGGAGAACCGGCCGCTCCCTCGCGGGCTCGGCTGGTCGCTCGACCTGTCGAAGGTCGGTGCCTACGGGCATTCCTACGGCGGGTTCACGGCGGGTGAGACGATGGTCCACGACCGCCGCGTCGACGCCGGGATCAACCTGGACGGCGCGATGGCGACGGCGTCCGGCAATCCCCCGGGAAGTGCCTATATCCCGGGCGAGGTCACGAAACGCGGCCTGGACCGGCCGTTCATGCTGATGGGTGCCGAGGGAGTCGACGAGACCGGGAAGCCGCTTCAGCACACGCACCGCACCCCGGAATTCGACCGCAGCTGGGCGGACTTCTGGGCCAACCAGCGAGGCTGGAAGCGGGACCTGCTCCTGAGCGGCGGCAGCACGCATATGGCGTACAGCGATCTGCAGACGGTCGTGCCTCAGCTCGGCTCGCGGGTGACGCCGGAGAAGCGCGTGGCGGCCATCGGCACCATCGATCCTCGCCGTTCCCTGGCGGCGCAACGGGACTACGTCGGCGCGTTCTTCGACCTGCACCTGAAGGGCCGTGACCGGCACCTGTTCGACGGGGAATCCCCGCTGCATCCGAATATCGACTTCATCGACTGACCCGCCGTGAAGGCCCCCTTCCCTCGGCTGAGCCGAGGGAAGGGGGCCACTAAGTTGGCGACGTGACCACACCGATCATCGAAATGCCGCTGCGGGTGCGCTACCACGAGTGCGACGGACAGGGCATCGTCTTCAACGCGAACTACCTCGCCTACCTCGACATGGCCACCTTCGAGGTCGAACGAGCCCTCTTCGGCTCCCATGACGAGGCACTCGCCCACGGTGCCGACGTCGTGGTCGCCGAATCGAACCTCCGCTACCGCGCGCCCTGCCGCTACGACGACGAACTGGTCGTGTCCGCGTTCCTGAAGCATCTCGGCACGACGTCGTTGATCATCGATTTCGAGATCCGCCGGGACGGCACGATCTGCACCGAAGCGACCAACCGCTACGTGTTCGTCGACCCGGTGACACTCCGGAAGGCGGCGCCGCCCGCGTCCGTGCGCGAGGCGTACGCCGCCTTCCTGCCCGCTCAGGCGGACTGAACACCTGGCCTGCGGTCCTCGACCACGTAGCTCGCCCGCGTGCTGATCGGCGCGCCGGGCTTGTTCACGAACGGCACCACCCGGAAGTCGCTCTGCCAGCGCTGCCGGGTGACGTTGACCCGGACGTACCCGCGCTGGTTGTTGAAGAACTTCATATGCGGGTTGGCCTTCAGCAGCGTCTCGCCGCCCGGCGTCATGTCGGCGCCGTTGCCGCCGCTGGTGATCGACGTCCCGACGAACTCGCTCGCCACCGTGGGTGAACCCGGGTCGCCGAAGTCGCGCTTGAGGTCCCAGGCGTAGTTCTGGTGCCGGTCCCCGGTGATGACCACCAGGTTCCGCACCCCCCGGTCCTGCGCGGCGGCGAGTACGCGGTCGCGGTCGGCGACGTAGCCGTCCCACGGGTCGAGGTACACGTTGGTCGCGTCGCCGGCGTCGGTGTCGGTCTGGCCCATCGGTGCCTGGTTGCCGAGGATCTGCCACCGCGCGTGAGACCGGGAAAAGCCGTCGAGCAGCCATTTCCGCTGCTCCGCGCCGAGCAGGGTGCGGTCCTGGTCGAAGCGGTCGGTGCAGTCGGCCGACTGCCCGTCACCGCACGGCTGGTCGTCGCGGTACTGGCGGGTGTCGAGCATGGTGAAGTCGGCCAGCGTGCCGTAGCTGAGCCGCCGATGCAGACGCGCGTCCGGCCCCTTCGGCAGCTGGGCGATCCGGTACGGCAAGTGCTCGTACATCGCCTGGAACGCCTGGGCGCGCCGCTGACGGAACACCGCCGGGTCCTGGTCGGGTTCGGTGTCGACCTGGGAGATGTCGCCTGCCCAGTTGTTCTCCACCTCGTGGTCGTCGTTGACGTGGATCCACGGGAAGGCGGCGTGCGCGGCGATCAGCGGCGCTTCGGATTTGTAAAGCGCGTACTGCAGCCGGTAACGCGCGAGGTCGAAGGTCTCGCCCTTGAACTGCGCTCCCACCGGCGTCCCGCGCCCGACGCCCGTGACGCCGCTCTCGTACAGGTAGTCACCCAAGTGCACGACGAGGTCGAGGTCCTCGGCGGCCATGTGGTGGTAGGCGGTGAAGTGCCCTGCCTCCCAGTTCTGGCAGGACGCGAACGCGAAGTTGAGCTCACGCGGGGACGACCACGCGACCGGCGCCGTCCGCGTGCGGCCGACCGGCGAGATCTCGCCGCCCGCGCGGAAGCGGTAGAAATACTGGTGATCCGGTGCGAGGCCGTGGATCTCGGGGTGCACGGAGTGGCCGAGTTCGGGTGTGGCCACCACCGAGCCGCGGCGGATCACGCCGCGGAACCGCTCGTCGAGCGAGACCTCGTACTCGACGCGCACCGGTTTACGCGGCATACCGCCGAAACCGTCGGCTTCGTAGGGCCGCGGCGCGAGCCGGGTCCACAGCACGACCCCGCCGGGCAACGGGTCGCCCGACGCGACGCCGAGTGTGAAGGGATTACCGGAGCCGCTCGCGAGCGGCATCGCGCCGGCGGCGTTCCAGGCACCGGTCCCCAGCAGGACGGCGGCCGCGCCGGCGGAGCCATAACCGAGGAAGCGACGCCGCGACAGGGGGTGAGGGAGCGAAGGCATGGAGCCCTCCTGTGGTGGGATGGTCACGGGCGGCCTCATGCTCGTCCGCGTACATGGCCCCCCGGCCGCCCTCAGGCGAAGCGCCCGTGAACGAAAGACGATCAACCCTCGTGTTCCGCATTCTGTTCTACCGTCCGGAAATCCCACCCAACACGGGTAACGCGATCCGCTTGACCGCGAACACCGGCTGCGCACTCCATCTGGTGGAGCCGCTCGGTTTCACGCTGGAGGACAAGCAGCTGCGCCGCGCGGGCCTCGACTACCACGACCTCGCGCGGGTCCACGTCCACGCCGACCTCGACGCGGCGTGGGCGGCTTTGCTCCCCGCGCGGGTCTACGCGTTCAGCGCTTCGGCGACGCGGCTGCACACCGACGTCGCGTATCGGCCCGGTGACGTGCTGATGTTCGGGCCGGAGTCGGCCGGGCTGCCTCCCGACGTTCAGGAGGCCCCGCAGGTCACCGACCGCGTGCGGCTGCCGATGCTGCCGACCAGCCGGTCGCTGAACCTGGCCAACACGGCGGCGATCAGCGTCTACGAGGCTTGGCGGCAGAACGGCTTCGCGACTCCCTGATGTGTCATGAGGGGTCCCCATAGGACGAAATTTGTCCTATGGGGACC
>NZ_JBFBBY010000183.1:0-13405 GCF_040682875.1 Amycolatopsis sp. NPDC051071
CCTGCCCGTTCGGTACCGGCGCCCCGTTGCTCGCCTGAGGTACATGAAGGCCCCCTTCCTTGCGCCTAGGTACAGGAAGGGGGCCTTCCTGTACCTAGGCAAGGCCCTAACGACCCAAATCACTCACGACCCCGCGGCCGACGCCACCTGTACCGCTGTCGCCACACCTGTCGCTGTCCATAATGGACGCATGCGCCCGGGTGTCGCGCCGGCTGTCATTGCCGACGAGAAACCCAGGCCAAGAGGTTGATCAACTTACGCTACGTGGTATTGGAACCGACCTGGTCGTTGACCAAGTGCGGCGTGAGTCCGCGCACCAGGCAAGGGGGCTCTCGCAGTACCTGTATCGCCAGGGTCTCCCAGACGTCCAAAACGCCTGTCAACCTGGTGTCGGCGAGTTCTTCCACGACACAAGGCACGGAGACCATGGCGGACAACCAATTCACCACTCATACAGAACTTTTCGATCTGAGTGGGAAGTATGCCCTCGTCACAGGCGGCACCAGGGGCATTGGGATGATGATAGCGCGCGGCCTTCTCCAGGCGGGCGCCCGCGTCGTCATCAGCTCACGCAAGGCGGACGCGTGCGCGGAGGCACAGCGTCTACTATCCGAATTCGGCGACGTTCAAGCAATCCCCGCCGACCTGTCCAGGCACGACGAGTGTCAGCGCCTCGCTGATCTTGTCAAGGCCGGCTCGGAACGCCTGGACATCCTCGTCAACAACGCGGGAGCGATGTGGCGCGAGCCGCTGGCGACGTTCCCGGACGAGGCCTGGGACGCAGTGATCGACCTCAACCTCAAGTCGCCGTTCTGGCTGGTGCAGGCGCTGCTCCCCGCACTTCGCAGGGCAGGCACCGCCGATGATCCCGCGCGCATCATCAACATCGGCAGTATCGCCGCCATCCACGTCGCCCAGTCGCCCAACTACTCGTACGCCGCAAGCAAAGCGGCACTCCATCAACTCACCAGAGTGCTTGCCAGAGAACTGGGTCCACAGCACGTGACGGTGAACGCGGTAGCGCCGGGAGTGTTCCCGTCACAGATGATGGCGTCCACGCTCGATGCCGTCGGCGACACGATCGCGGCGGCGGCCCCTCTGCGCCGGCTCGGCCGCGACGACGACATGGCGGGTATCGCCGTGTTTCTCGCCAGCCGGGCTGGTTCCTACCTCACGGGCACCATCATCCCGGTAGACGGCGGCATCGCGACGACCGCATCGGGTACCCCCTAGATCGGTTTCACTTCGGCGCAGCCGATCCTGCCGACCTTCACCTTCCACAAAGGGCGGCATCTTCCGTGTCAGGGAAGACCAAACCAGCTCCTGACCAGACGTTTCCTCTGTTGTTGCAGGTCCAGGGGCTCTCGTTCCTCCTCGTTGGGGCGGCTTCGAATAGTGGTGAGCGCACCCACGGCGCGTTCGCTTCAGGGGCGTTGTGCGTGGAGACCGTCGACGAGGATCGACAGCAACCGCGGCCCTCGCGCGTCGAGTTCGGCGTCATCCAGCCGAGACAACCAGCTGATAAGCACGATGACGTCGCGGGCTTCGGCGTCGGCGCGGACGCTGCCGGCCGAGCGACCGGCGGCCAGCAGCAGTTCCACCGCCTCACCGATCGGGCCGAGGCTGTGGGCAGCGAGGTCACGCCACGTCGCTGCCTCGACGGCGGCGAACACATCGCGCTTGACCCTGGCGTAGGCGGCCACCCGGTCGAACCACGCCGCCAACGCATCCAGCGGTTGGTGAGTCGTCAGCAGCCGCGGAGCCGCGGCGACCAGCTCTTCCACTTCGTGGCGGTACACCTCGGCCAGGAGGTCCTCACGTGTCGGAAAGTGCCGGTACAGCGTGCCCTGCCCGATACCGCAGGCCTTCGCGACCGCGTTGAGCTTCAGTTCCCCTGGCTCGTGCACGAGATCGTGTGCCGCTTGGATGATCCGTTCGCGGTTTCGCTGTGCGTCCGCACGCCGTGATCCCCCGGCTTCAGTGGAAGCGGACACGTGTCCGCTACGGTTGTCGAGGTAACCGGACATGTGTCCACTCTAACGGAGGATCTCGATGCCCATTCATGGCAAGGTCGTCGCCATCACCGGCGCCAGCAGCGGAATCGGTGAAGCGACAGCTCGCCTCCTCGCCTCACTCGGCGCGACCGTCGTCCTCGGTGCCCGCCGCACCGACCGGCTCGACCGGCTGATCACCGAAATCAAAGCCGACGGCGGCGTGGCGGCCGCCACGCGCGTGGACGTAACCGATCCCGGTGATCTCCAGTCGCTCGTCGCACTGGCCGTCGAGCGTTTCGGCAGGCTGGACGTCTTGGTGGGCAATGCCGGGGTCAGCAGGATCAGCACCGTCGCCGACCTGGATGTCGAGGGCTGGTCGGCGATGGTTGACGTGAACGTCAAGGGGATCCTGCACGGAATCGCTGCGGCCCTGCCCGTGTTCCGCAGTCAGGGCAGTGGCCACCTCGTCACTGTCGTCTCGACCTCTGGCCTGAAGATCGTGCCCACCCAGGCGGTGTACGCGGGGACGAAGAACGCGGTACGGACCCTCCTGGAGGGCCTGCGGCAGGAGAGCACCGACGGGGTTTTGCGGACGACGTCGATCTCCCCGGGCTACGTCCGCACCGAACTTGTCGACAACGCTGTCGACGATCCGGCCGTGCGCGAGCAGATGAAGCGGAACATGGCCGTTCTCGGTATCGACCCCACGGCGGTGGCACGAGCGATCGCCTTCGCGATCGACCAACCCGACGACGTCGAAATCGGGGACCTGACCATTCGACCGACTCGTCAAGGCTGAGTTGACCCGCTCATCGGCACGAGCACGTCTTGCAGGTAGCAGATGGTCGTTGCCGGCGAGCTACGTTCGTTCGGCGTCACGACGCTGGTCGTAGCTCTGCCGGCAGTTCTGGATCTCGTCCGCGTGGGCGGTCGTCCAGTCGTACAGGTGACCGAAGGGTTCGCGCAGGGATTCGCCGAGCGGGGTAAGGGAGTACTCGACTCCGACCGGTGAGGTCGGCAGCACGCGCCGTTCGATCATCCCGTTGCGTTCCAGGCGGCGCAGGGTCTGGGTCAGGACCCGCTGAGTCACGCCTTCGAGGTGGCGCTTGATGTCGTTGAACCGGCGGGGCCTGTCGAGGACGGCCATCACCATCATCGACCATTTGTCGGCGATCTGGTCGAGGATCGGGCGACTGGGGCAGTCGGCCCGGTAGACGACGCCCGTGTCCGTACCGGTGCCGGGAGTGGTCATGTCGGTATCCTCCACGATCCTTGAGATGCCGAAAGTGCGTTATTGACGCCGGTCTCCCGCCGCTTCAGCCTAGGTATACATCAGGAACTTAGCTGCCCGACAGGTACTGATCGGAGATTCTTCGTGCACCACGACGCCTACGCGACCCTGCGAGTGAACCATGAGGCAGGCATCGCCCGTGTCACCCTCGACAACCCACCCGTCAACGTCCTGGACGTCGCCCTCATGGCCGACCTGCGGCGGCTGTTGACTGGGCTGCGGGACGACGAATCGGTCCGGGTGATCGTGTTCGACAGCGCCGATCCGGACTTCTTCATCGCCCACGTCGACATGGCACTCGTCGACGCGCCGGACGCCTTCGACGGACTCGCGGCCGACACACCCGACGGTGTCAACGTCTTCCAGGCCCTCGGGGAGTTGCTCCGGCACCAGCCACAGGTGACGATCGTCAAGCTCGCCGGCCTGGCCCGCGGCGGAGGGGCGGAGTTCGTCACGGCGGCGGACATGGCATTCGCGGCGATCGGTCGCGCCGGGATCGGCCAGGTCGAGGCACTCATGGGCATTGTCCCCGGGGGCGGCGGCACCCAGTACCTCGCCGACCGGATCGGCCGCAACCGCGCTTTGGAGGTGGTGCTCGGCGCCGAGTTGCACGACGCGCGGATCGCCGAACGCTACGGCTGGATCAACCGGGCCGTACCCGCCGATGAACTCGACGACTTCGTCGACCGCCTCGCCCGCGACATCGCCGCACTGCCCGAGGGCGTGATCGCCGCGGCCAAACGCGCCATCGTTCCCGCTGACCTGGCCGAAGGCTTCCTGCGTGAACACGACGCTTGGGCGGGCCAGATCGTCCGGCCCGCGGCCGAACAGTTGATCCGCGGCGGGCTGGCCCACGGTGCCCAGACCCGCGACGGCGAACGCGATCTGGAGAGCCTGCTCCGCACGCTGGCCGGCTGATCCAGCGGGCCAGAGCCGGGGTGGCACGGACAGTCAGCGGAACAGGCGGAAGAACCCGCGCACCTGCTCGACCAGCGACTCCGGCTGCTCCAGGGCCGCGAAGTGGCCACCTCGCGGCAGTTCCTCGAACCAGCGTAGGTCGGTGAACCGCAGTTCGGCCTCTCGCCGCGATGGGCGGGTTATGTCGCGTGGGTAGACCGACAGCCCGGATGGCGCGGTGACCTTGTCTCGGAAGTTGGCGAAGCTCTCCCAGTACAGGCGCGCCGATGATGTGGCTGACGCGGTGAACCAATAGACCGAGATCTCGTCGAGGATCTTCCGCAGTGAAAACGCGTCCTCGGGGTGGCCGTTGTTGTCCGTCCATGCCCAGAACTTCTCGGCGATCCAGGCGGCCTGGCCTGCCGGGGAGTCGGTGAGGCCGTAGCCGAGGGTCTGCGGCCGGGTCGCTTGGAGCGCCGAGTACCCCCGGCCGGTGCGCTGGAACTCCTTCTCGGCCTGGAGGTTCGCCAGCTCCGCGGGCGTCGGGTCGTCGAAGGTGCCCGCCGCCACGGAGCCCAGGTTCAGGTGGACGCCGGCGACCCGCTCGGGTGCCACCTCGCCCAGCGCACCGGACACTGCCGAACCCCAGTCACCGCCCTGCGCGCCGTACCGGTGGTAACCCTGCGAAACCATCAGCGTGTCCCAGGCGTGCGCGGTGCGAGTGACGCCCCAGCCGGTCGTCGACGGCTTGTCACTCCAGCCGTACCCGGGCAGCGACGGCGCGACCACGTGGAACGCGTCTGCTGGGTCACCGCCATGCGCGCGCGGGTCGGTCAGCGGGCCGAGGACCTCCAGGAACTCGAGCACCGAACCTGGCCACCCGTGCGTGAGCACGAGCGGGAACGCGTCCGGCTCCGGCGAGCGGACATGTAGGAAGTGGATGCCCAGCCCGTCGATTGTGTCGCGGTACTGCGGGAAGACGTTCAGCCGCTCGGCGTACCCGAAGTCGTAGTCCTCGGCCCAGCTGCGGCACAGCTCCTGCGCATAGGCCAGCGGCAAACCCTGTGACCAGTCGTCCACTGGCTCGCGCTCGGGCCACCGTGTGCGTCGCAATCGTTCACGCAGGTCCGCGATCTCGGCTTCGGTGATGCTGACCCTGAACGGCTCGGCGACCATGGTGGGCTCCCTCCCTTGACGACCATTCTCTGGCCGAGTCTCCGCTGCTGGAACGAGGTTACTTCCGACACCGACCGCTGCTCGGCGCACCTGGCCGCGATCACGCTCAGCGCACCGGCTTCCGTGATCGTCGACCTGTCTCGACCGCACCTCCGAACGTGCGGCACCTTGACGCACCGGCAAGCAGGAAGAAGCGACGTCTTCCGGCCGCTGCGAAGCTGAAACAGTCGACGATCTAGGAGGTCAAGGTGTCGAGCATCCATGTTCCGACGCGCGAGGAACTGGTTCTCCGCGTGGCCGAACTCGCCCCCGCACTGAAGAAGCACTCGAACTGGCAGGAACAGAACCGGCGGGTACACGAGGAGTCCATCGAGGCGCTGGCCGACGCCGGCGTCTTCAAACTGCGCCGCCCCAAGCGTTACGGCGGCTACGAAGCTGACACGCGAACCCTGGTCGACGTCGCCACCGAGATCGGCCGTGCCGACGGCTCCGCCGCCTGGGTGGCCTCGGTGTACTGGATCCCGACCTGGATGGCCTGCCAGTTCCCGGAGGCGGTGCAGGACGAGGTGTTCGCCACCCCGGATGTCCGCGTCTGCGGCACGCTGAGCCCGTCGGCGATGGCCGCGCCGGCCGACGGCGGGGTCGTGGTGAACGGCAAATGGGGCTTCATCAGTGGGGCATTGCACGCGCAGTGGCAGGAGATCATCGCGATCTTCGTGCCACCGGAGGGCGAGCCGTACCCGATCATGGCGCTGGTGCCGATCTCGGACCTGCTGATCGTGGACGACTGGGACACCTCGGGCCTGCGCGGCACCGGCAGCGTGTCGACGGTGGCGCAGGACGTCTTCATCCCGGCTGAGCGGGTGCTCCCGCTGCAAGCGGTGCTGGAAGGTCAGGGCGCGGCTTCGGCCTCGATCTACCGGGCGCCGCTGCTTCCGGTCGCCTCGGCGTCCTCGGTGGGGACGCTCGTGGGGATGGCGAAGGGCGCGCAGGACACCTTCCTCAAGCGTCTGCCGGACCGCAAGATCACTTACACGGCCTACGCATCGCAGCGCGAAGCCCCCATCACGCACCACCAGGTGGCCGAGTCGGCGCTGAAGATCGACGAGGCCGAGTTCCACGCGCACCGGGTGTCCACTTTGGTCGACCGGAAGACCGCGGACGGCACGCCGTGGAAACTCGAGGAACGCGCGGTCGCGCGGGCCGACCTCGGCGCCGTGGTCCGCCTCGCCAAGGAAGGCATCGACATCCTGGCCGGCGCTTCCGGCGGTTCGTCGGTCTACCACGGCATCCCGATCCAGCGCATTGCCCGCGACGTCGCCGCGGTCAACCTCCACGCGCTGATGCACCCCAACACCAACAACGAGCTGTACGGCCGCGTGCTCTGCGGGCTTGAGGCCAACACCCTCTACATCTAGGAGGATCCACCGATGACCACGACCGAAACCGGCACCGCCGCCGACCAGGCGGCGATCGCGGCGCTGACCCAGAAGGTGATCGCCGCGTGGGCCTACCACGACGCCGACTCCTTCGCCGGTGTTTTCACCGAAGACGGCACGATGATCCTTCCCGGCGTCTACAAGAAGGGCCGTGACGAGATCCGGTCGTTCCTCGTGGAATCGTTCGAGGGCAACTACAAGGGCACCCAGGTCACCGGGCGTCCGCTGGAGATCCGGTTCTTCACCCCGGACTCCGGCGTCCTGATCACCCAGGGCGGCGTGCTCGGTCCCGGCGAGACCGAGGTCGCGGACTCCCAGTCGATCCGTGCCTCGTGGACGGTCGTCAAACGGGACGGCGCCTGGCATCTGGCGTCCTATCAGAACACCCCGGCCAAGCAGCAGCTGCCCAAACCGGGCACGGCCGCCTGACCCTCCTCACCGGAACCCGGGCCTCCCCTCTCTGGGCCCGGGTTTCCGTCTGCCCGGGGCCCGGTGGGCTGAGGGCCGTGAAGGCACGGATTTTGGTTCTCCACACGACCTTCGACCGCTCCGACGAGACCTGGGCGGCTGGACGGCGCTGTCGAGCTGATCCTCGTCACCGGCTGGTATCAACCCGGCCTCTCGCATTCTGCTCTGAACTCCGCTGTGGCCGTAAAACGCCAGTTACGGATAAACGTGCGGGAAACCCGGCGTTTACGATTTGCTTCAGTGAGTGTCGCGGAACCACCAAAAGCGGATGTCCACGTCGGAGACATATATGCGGATTCTCTTCACCACCGTGCCCTTGTCCGGTCACTTCTTCCCGTTGGTGCCACTCGCGTGGGCTTTCCGGGCGAGTGGCCACGAGGTGTTGGTGGCCACTTCGGGGGAATTCGTGCCCACGGTACTTCGTGCGGGCCTGCCCGCGGTTTCGTGCGGATCGGCCATGGTGTCCTTGGTCGATTTGACCGCCGGGGATTTCAAGGACGGCGAGGGGCTGCGCCGGTATGCGCATGGTCGCGTCTTCGCCGAGATCGCTGCCCAGAACCTGCCGGGAATGACGTCGCTGATGAACGCGTGGCGGCCGGACCTCGTCGTCAGCGAACGGGCGGAGCTCAGCGGGCCGATCGCCGCCGCGGTGAGCGGCGTCCCGTGGGTGGAATTCCACTGGGGGATCGCCGAACTCGGTGAGTACCGGATGGGTGGCGCCGACATCCTCGCCGGTGAGCTCGAGGCGCGGGGGCTGGACGGATTGCCTCGGCCGGACAGGGTGGTCAATCCTTGGCCGCGAAGCCTCCGGCTGCCCTACGCGGCCGATCACCGGAGTATCCGGCACGTGTCCTACAACGGGGACGCCAGTGTCCCGCCCTGGGCCGTGGAACGACAGGCCGGGGGCCGAATCTGTCTGACACTGGGCACCGTGGTCCCGCACCTGGGAATGGGACGATTCTCCCAGCTTGTGCTGCCCATCCTGGAACAGCTGGCCGAGCTGAACGTCGAGATCGTGGTCGCCGTCGACGGCGTGGTCGCCGCATCGTGGCCACCGCTGCCCGACGTCATCCGTCACGTGGGCCGGATGCCGTTGTCCCAGGTCCTCGCGGCTTGTGATCTCGTCGTCCACCACGGTGGCCAAGGAACCGCGCTGACCGCACTCGAGGCAGGGATTCCTCAGCTGGTGCTCCCGCAGTTCGACGATCAGTTCGAGAACGCGGGCGCGGTGGCGGAATCCGGTGCCGGCATTCGACTGCTTCCCGCGCGGATCACGCCGCAAACCGTGGCCAAAGGCTGCTTGGAATTGCTCGGATCGGTGAAGTTCGGCATCGCCGCATCGGATATCGCCGCCGAAATGGCTGCCGCGCCCTCGCCGCTCGAGATCGTCGACATGTTCGAAGAGCTGATCTCCTGAGGCACCGTTGGATACCTGACTAACGTGAAGGATGACGACCGATGGTGAAGAAGTCCTTGTTCAGTAATCCGCTTCACGTCGGACGCCCCAACGTGGGTGACCGGGATCGGTTCCTGGAGAGGATCAACGGTGCCCTGGATCGGCTGTGGCTGGCCAACAACGGCCCTTTGGTCCAGGAATTCGAGGCTCGGGTGGCCGAACTGGCGGAAACCGAGCATTGCGTTCCGGTGGCCAACGCGACAACCGGTATCCAGATCGCGGCCAAGGCGGCCGGGCTCGAACCGGGTGACGAGGTCGTCGTTCCCTCGTTCACCTCACCCGCGACACCGCACGCACTCCAGTGGGTCGGCCTGGTTCCGGTCTTCTGTGACGTGGAAGCCGGTACGGCGAACGCCGACCCCGAACACGTCGAACAGCTCATCGGGCCCAAGACGCGCGCCATCGTCGGAGTCCATGTGTTCGGCCGCCCTTGCGAGATCGATCAGCTCTCGAAGCTGGCCGAATGGCACGGGATTCCAGTGCTGTTCGACGCCGCGCAGGCCGTCGGGTGCACTTACAAGGGGAAACCGGTCGGCGGGTTCGGATCGGCGGAGATCTTCTCCTTCCACGCCACGAAGTACGTGAACAGCTTCGAAGGCGGCGCCATCGTGACGAACGACGAGCGCATCGCGTCGCAGGCGAGGGTCATGCGAAACCTCGGCCTCGACGACAATCGCGAGACCGTGGCGTGCGGGATAAACGGGCGGATGACCGAGGCCGCGGCCGCGATGGGGCTGACCTCGCTTGAGGCCATGGAAGCGTTCATGGAGATCAACCGGAACAACCATGAGTCCTACCGCGACGGGCTCGCGGGGCTTCCCGGTATCAAAGTCTACGAACAGGCCGACGAGGAACGCGCGAACCATCAGTACGTCGTCATCGAGGTGGACCCGGAGACCGCGGGGATCCATCGCGACGCGGTTCAGGCGGTCCTGACCGAGCACAATGTCCTCGCCCGTCCCTATTTCCATCCGGGGTGCCACATGATCGACCCGTATCGGGGGCGTCCGTCCGTCCACGCTCCGCTCCCGTTGCCCCGTACCGAGGCGCTGTGCGAGCGGGTGCTTTCGCTGCCGACCGGCACCGCCATCGGTCCGGCCGAGATCGCGGCTGTCTGTGAGATCATCCGCGACGCCTGCGCGAGAGCGTAGGCGTCGCGGCGACCGGATCTCAGTGTTCGCCGCGCTCGGCCAGTGGCTGGTCCCAGCTGCCATGGCCGAGCGTGCGCGGGTGCTCCTCTTCGTTGTGCTCCACCTTCGCAATGAGCGGCCCGGCCGTCGCGACGGCCGGGCCGATCGCGTGGCGCGCGTCATCACCTCGCGCACCAGCGGACGGCCGGCCAAGTGTCACTTTCGGACGGCGACGAACAGGCCCGGCGCGTTATGCGGTGCCGACCCGAGCGTCCACGGGATATCCAGAAGTTCGACCGAGCAGTCGGCTCGATCGAAAGCCGACACGTACTCCTCCTGCGTGAACAGGTTCATGAAGAAGTAGTCCGTCCATTCGCGGAAGCCCGTCGACTCGCCAACCACGAACTTGATCTCCACCCTCGCGTGATCGCCTTGCCGTACGGAATGGGTGACCCGGGAGACGACCTTGCCGTTGTCTCGCACCAGATGCCCGCCAACATAGCCGTCGATGAACATGTCGGGGAACCACCCTGGCTCCACGACCAGAACGCCGCCGGGTACCAGGTGTGAGGCGAGGTTCTGGATCGCCACCTCCATATCCGCACGCGACTCGAGACAGGCGATGGCGTTTCCGAGGCACACCACCGAGTCGAACTTCCGGCCGAGGTCGAAGGTCCGCATATCGTCGAGCTGCAGGCTGACACCCGGCAGTCTGCCGCGCGCGACGCCCAGCATCGCCGGCGCGATGTCGACGCCCTCGATGTGCTCGAACGAGTTCGCGAACCTGGCCAAGTGAGCGCCGGTGCCACAGGCGACGTCCGCGAGGCTGGCCGCGGCCGGGAACCTGGACTGGATCAGCCGCGTGATGTCGTCGGCCTCGGTCTCGAAATTCTTACCCCTGCTGCGAAAGACAAGGTCGTAGAGTTCGGTGTGGTCTTCTCCCCAGCCGGCGTGCGTGTCGGCCCAGTTCTGCTCGTCTGTCATGGGATCTCCGTATTCTTTCGGCCTTGCCCGGACCGGGCGGACTTCCTTGTCGATTATCCGGCCGGTCTCGTTACCGTGGCCACTCGCGAACTGCGGTCCGCGTAACCCGCGCAATGGCGAATGGCGCATGGCGGAAGTCGGCGATCGAGGAGAGGCATAACTAGAATCGGCCTTGCCGGATGATCAAGAAAACAAGGGGTGACCACATGAATCGACTGCGAACATACCGGCGGATCTGGACGACGATCGCGATCACGATGAGCGCACTGCTCATCGGCGACTCCGCTTCCGCCGGCTGCCGGGCGGTCCGGACGTCCCGGCCGAGCCCGTTCGTTCAGGGCTGCGCCGGCGAGCAAACGCCGACAACCTTGTACACGAACTCCGAGGTCCAGCCGACTCTTTCGATCGACCCCCGCGATCCGCGGCATCTGGTCGGCACCTATCAGGTCGATCGCTGGCAGGACGGCGGCTCGCGTGGCGCCGTGGTCGTGACCTCATTCGATGGTGGCCGATCCTGGTCGCGCTCGACTCCGCCGTTGACGGAATGCGCGGGCGGCGACGAGGGGAACGGTGGCGATTTCAAGCGAATACTCGACGTGTGGAGCACGATCGCGCTCGACGGGACCGTGTACCTTACTTCGCTCACCATCACCGGAGGCCTCTTCGGCCCCGAATCCGAACACGCGATCCAGGTGACGAAGTCGGCCGACGGCGGCCGAACCTGGAGCAACCCCGAAATCATCACCCGGGAAAGCGGCATGGTGCTGAACGATTTCCCGACCATCACCGCGGACCCGACGGACTCGCGCTACGTCTACCTTGTCTGGTGCCGGATAGGAACACGGGACGACGGCCAGTCCACCGGGCCGATGTACCTGGCGAGAAGCTCCGACGGCGGAAAGACCTGGGAGCCGCCGCGCCCGATTTTCGACGGCGGCCTCAACACCTACGGGTTCGCCAACCGCGTCGAGGTACTGCCGAACGGCGTTCTCGTCTTCCCCTTCACCGCCATCTCCGAGGATCCGGTCACTCATGAGCGTGGATTCCAAGCCATGGCGATCCGATCCGCCGACAAGGGGCGCACCTGGTCGCAGCCGGCGAAGATCAGTGAGATGTTCTCGGCGGGTGCCAAGGACCCGGATACGGGAACTCCTATCGCCGACGCCGGGTACTTCATGCACAGCGCCATGGACGGACGCGGTGTGCTGTATACGGCATGGCAGGATTCCCGGTTCTCCGGCGGTGCCCGCGACGCCGTCGTCGTCGCCCGTTCGACCGATGGTGGTCTCACCTGGTCCGAACCGGTCGCGGCCAGCCGTGCCCCCTCGGTATCGGCCTTTTCGCTCTCTCTGGCCGCTCGCCGTGACGGTACCGTCGGTGTGACCTATTACGACTTCCGGCCCAATACCCCCGACCCGGCGACGTTGCCAACCGACTTCTGGCTGGCAACGTCCGCCGATGGTGGTGCAACGTGGTCGGAGCGGAAGGTGGACGGCCCGTCCGATCTGGCCGTCATACCCAAAGCGGACATCTTTGGTCCGACACCATATTTGTACATGGGCGTACAATACGGACTCGTCGCCGGAGAAAACTCTTTCATCTCGCTATTCGCGAAACCCAACGATGGCGACCTTGGCAACCGCACTGATATCTACACGACAAGTATTTACGGGCGAGGGTGAATGAATGCCCGGTGCCGGTTGCTTCGCACGGGGCGGCACCGGGCATTCATGACCCGTACCACGGCTACTGGAACGAGATCGTCACCTTTCCGACGTTGGACGCGTCGGCGGTGAAGACGCCGACGGCGCACTGAACCGTGTTGCAGTCGATGGCAACCGTGCTGCCGTCCGCTTTGTGGCCGTTGAACTGCTTGACCACTGTCAGCGGAGTGGAGATGGAACCGCTGCTGTTCGAGGTGACCTGAAGGACCCTGCCCGCGTCTCCGAGGCAGTCTGCGCCGACCTGGCCGCACTCGCCGATCCAGAACGTGGAGTTGGGGGCGAGCCCGGAACCTGAAACCTGCACGGTGGCGCCGTTGGTGAGACCCGACGTAGGCGTCACGGAAACAGACTCCACGGTATCCGCGTTGGCCACAGAATACGATCCGAGTGCCAATCCGGTGGCGAATACCGCGATAGCGCCGACCTTGGCAATGCGGGAGGTGCCATTCTTTACGCGCATCGAAATACTCCGATCAATGGGGGTGGATTTCTAAGAGGCGATGAGTGGATTTCTCAGCACTTCCGTGTGCTTTCTCAACCTCATCTGCCAATGACTTTACACAGGTTGGTCAGTGAAGAACACACGAACTGGACGGGGTGGCAGTCGAGGAGAAGTCGGACATTCCTCGCTTTGGCCGATCATGGGACGGTGTGTCCAAAGTGGACTTTTCTCACCTGCGAAGATCGTGAGTGGTGATCGATTTCAGCCCCCGTCGCCCGTTCTGCTCGAAGGCCCCCTTGATTGCGTCCAGTGCAATCAAGGGGGCCTTCATGTGAGCGATAGGGCAAACGTGGCGTGTCCTGAAGGCCCCCGTTGAGACGTCGAAGGTCTCAACGGGGGCCTTC
>NZ_JBFBBY010000184.1:0-13343 GCF_040682875.1 Amycolatopsis sp. NPDC051071
CATGAAGGCCCCCTTGCTTGCGCTAGGCGCAAGCAAGGGGGCCTTCATGTACTTGGGGCCGCGAGCGATAGCAAAGGTCCCTTGCTATCGGACGGAAGCACCGAGACCGCCGATCAGCAGGTCCAGCTGAAATTCGAAGTCCTGCAGGCAGTCGCCGTCCAGCATCGACGGCAGCACCCGGTGCAGGGCAGGCAGCTCACGAGCGGTCACGAGCCGCTGGAACCAGGCGTCGACCGGCTCGGCACGCACCTCAGAACCACGCACGTCAGAACCACCCGCCTCGGAAACGCCACCGGAAAGCCCGACGGATTCGGTCAGCACGGCTCCGAAAATCAGCCCCATCAGCGACCGGTAGCCCCGGGCCGCGTCGCGTTCGGAGAGTCCGGCGTCCAAGAGCGCCGTGAGCATCGCGTCGATGAACTTCAGTGCCCCCACCGAACGCGGGTTGGCCTGGTCGGTCGCCAGAGCACGCACGACGACCGGGTGGCGCGAGAAGGCCGAGTACAGGCCAACGGTGAGCTCTCGCAGTCGCGAGTCCCAAGGACCGGGAGCGGGCAGCGGCACGCTTTCGAAGACCCGCGCGGTCAACCCGTCGAGCAGATCGCCCTTGTTCGCGACGTGGTTGTACAGCGACATCGCCTCGACACCCAGCTCAGCGGCCAGTTTTCGCATCGACAGCCCGGCAAGGCCGTGTTCGCTCGCGAGCCGCAGCGCGGCGTCGAGCACCTTCTCCCTGCTGAGCGCCATACCAAGAATCTACCGCTAGCCCCTTACGCCGTAAGTACTTACATCGTATGCTTACGTCGTAAGTCACCCTGGGAGGCATCAATGGACGTCGAAACACTGCTCACCACCACCCGCTCGGTCCGTCGCAAACTCGACTTCGACCGGCCGGTTTCCACCGATCTGCTCAAGGACTGCCTCCGCATCGCGCAGCAGGCCCCGGCCGCGGGCAGTCTCCTCGACGCCGCGCGTTGGGTGGTCGTGACCGACCCGGCCCTGCGCGCCCCCATCGCCGAGATCGTCCGCGAAGACGCCATCGCCACGATGAAGCGCTACGAGCACCTCGTCGATCCGTCCGCGTTCACCTCGGCGAGGTACCTCGTCGACAACCTGGAGCGCGTCCCGGCGCTGGTGATCCCGTGCCTGACCGGCCGGCCGCCCGAGAGGCACATCGAGCAAAACGCGTACTACGGCTCGTCGTACCCGGCGATCTGGAGCTTCCAGCTCGCACTGCGTGCCAAGGGTCTCGGCAGTTCGATGTGCGCCTACCACCTCGCCGAGCACGAGGCCGAGGTCGCCGGACTCCTCGGAATCCCCGGCGACGTCACGCAAATCTCCTTGCTGGCCGTCGCGTACACGACCCAGCGGGAGTTCCGGCCCGCCAAGCGGCCGCCACTCGAGCGGATCGCCCACTTCAACGGCTGGGCGGCCTGAGCCTGGATAGGGTGACGGGGTGAGCGCACCCCAGATCACGCTGACCGTCCGGCACACCCCGTCCGCACTGGACTCCCGCCGCGGCGTCGTCCGGCTGCATCCCGAAGTCCTCGACGCGCTCGGCCTGATGGCCTGGGACGCCGTCCGCCTCACCGGCGCACGCGTCAGTTCCGCGCTGGCCGCCCCGGCGGAAGCGGAAGGGATCCCGGGCGTGATCCTCCTCGACGACGTCACGATGTCGAACCTCGGCGTGACCGAAGGTTCGGAGGTCGTTGTCGCGCCGGCGGAGGTGTCGGCGGCGAAGACGGTCACCGTGTCGGGCTCGCGGATGGCCAGCGTGTCGCTCTCCCCGCACACCCTGCGGCTCGCCCTGATCGGCAAGGTGCTCACCGTCGGCGACGCGGTTTCCCTGCTCCCCCAAGATCTCGCCCCCGCCCCGGGGTCCGACGTCTCCGCGGTGCGCGGCCAGCTTTCCCGCGCCATCGGCATGACGTGGACGAACGAACTGCTCACCGTCACCGCCACCGAGCCGTCCGGGCCGGTCGCCGTCGGACCGTCCACTGTGGTCAGCTGGCGCGACGGCGCCCGTACCGGCGAGGCCGCACCCGCCGCCGTACCGGCCCGAGCCGGGACGACGCTGGTGCGGAGCACGCCCAGCACCCCGCACGAGGACTTCATCGACGCCGAGATCGTCGAGGACGAGCAGGCCGACGAGGTGGCCGAGGAAATCGTGCCACCACTTTCCGATCTCGCCGGTTCCGAATCCGCCGCGCGCAAACTCGCCGAATGGTTCGACCTGGCCTTCCACCGTCCCGAACTGCTGGCGAAGCTGGGCACGTCGGCGCACCTCGGCGTCCTGCTGTCCGGCCCGGAGGGCGTCGGCAAGGCGACGCTGGTCCGCGCCGTGGCGCAGGCCGAGAAGGTGCGAGTGGTCTCGCTGGCCGCGCCGAACATCGCCGTCCTCGATCCGAACGTGGCGGCCGCGCGCCTGCGCGAGGCGATCGCGCAGGCCACCCGCGACGAAGATCCCGCCGCCCTGTTGATCACCGACGTCGACGCGCTGCTGCCCGCGTCCCAGCCGCCACCGCTCGCGACGGTCGTCCTCGACGACCTGCGCAAGGCGTTGCGCAACAAGGGTTTCGCCGTCATCGCCACCACTGGTCGCGCCGAATCCACCGATCCGCGGCTACGTGCCGCCGACCTGCTCGACCGCGAACTCGGCCTGCCGCTGCCGGACGCCAAGACCCGCACGGAACTGCTGCGTGTCCTGCTGCGTGACGCCCCGCTGGAGACCGGCGTCGACGTCGGCCCGATCGCCGAGCGCACGCCCGGTTTCGTGGCGGCCGACCTCATCGCGCTCCGCCGTGACGCCGCCCTCCGCGCCGCGCTGCGGCAGCGTGAAGCCGACGAGCCGCGGATCTCCCAGCAGGATCTGCTCGACGCGCTGACCACCGTCCGCCCGATCTCGATGTCCACTTCGGACAATCTGGCCACCGGCGGGCTCACCCTCGACGACGTCGGCAACATGGTCGACGTCAAGCAGTCGCTCACCGAGGCGGTGCTGTGGCCGCTGCGCTACCCGGACTCGTTCGCACGTCTCGGCGTCGACCCGCCGCGTGGCGTGCTGCTGTACGGGCCGCCCGGTGGTGGCAAGACGTTCCTGGTGCGGGCGCTCGCCGGCACCGGCGCGCTGAACGTGTTCGCGGTCAAGGGCGCCGAACTGATGGACAAATGGGTTGGCGAGTCCGAACGCGCGGTGCGGGAACTCTTCCGCCGCGCCGCCGAGGCCGCGCCGTCGCTGATCTTCCTCGACGAGATCGACGCGCTCGCCCCGCGCCGTGGCCAGTCATCGGACTCCGGCGTGTCGGACCGGGTCGTCGCGGCGCTGCTGACCGAATTGGACGGTGTCGAGCCGATGCGCGAGGTCGTCGTCCTCGGCGCGACGAACCGGCCGGAACTGGTCGACCCGGCGCTGCTGCGGCCGGGACGGCTGGAGCGCCGCGTCTACGTCCCGCCGCCGGACACGCACGCGCGCGAGGCGATCCTGGCCGCCAGCGCGAAGAACACCCCGCTGGCGTCCGATGTGGACCTGGCGGCGTACGCGGCCACTTTGGACGGTTACTCGGCGGCGGACTGTGCGGCGCTGATCAGGGAGGCCGCGCTGACCGCGATGCGGGAGTCGCTGGAGGCCAAGGAGGTCACCGCCGCGCATCTGACGAAGGCCGCCAAGGCGGTGCGGCCGTCGCTCGACCCCGCCCAGCTGGCGGCACTGGAGGCCTACGCCCAGAACCAGGCATGAGAAAGGGCCCTCGCTCACCCGGAGCGAGGGCCCTCCTTTCTGAACGGCTAGGAGCCGGTCTTGCCGTTGGTCTTGTAGTTGTTCGTCACGATGATGATCACGCCGGGGGCGGCCTTCTGGATGCCTTCGAAACGCGGCTCGGCGCGGAACCCGAACTCGAGGGCCAGCGCCTTCGCGGCGGCCTCCTCGTCGGTACCCGGCCGGAAGTAGGCCGTGGTCGCCGGGATCACGCCGGAGGAGTAGTTGCTGACCTCTTCGACCTTCCAGCCCGAGGCACGGAAGTCGTCGGCGGCGCGTGCGGCGAGCCCGTGGATGGTGCTGTTGTTGTAGACGCGCACGGTCACCCACTTGTTGGATGCCTGCTGGTCGCCGCCAGGCTGCCCGGGGCCCGGTTGCCCCGGTTGCCCCGGCTGTCCGGGTTGCCCGGTCTGGCCGGGCTGCCCCGGCTGACCCGGCTGGGTTCCCGGCGGCGCGGAACTCGCGGGCGGGCTCGACGGCGAGGCCGACGACGCGGGCGGCGAGCCGGCCGGAGGCGAACCCGGTGCCGGGGACGACGGCGAGACCCCGCCGTCCGAGGTCGTGGGCGTGGAACCGGGCGGAGTGGCGGTGTCCGAGTCACCGCCGCTCGTGGCCAAGGTGATCCCGCCGACCACGGCGGCGATCACGGCGACACCGACCAAGGCCAGTCCGGCGGCCTTCATCGGCCGGGACAGACCCGAAAACAGACTCATGAGAGATCGATCCCCAGTCGCCGGGCCGCGCGATTGCGCTGCCGGGCCGCTCGCGTCTTTCGCAGGCGCTTGACCAACATCGGGTCGGCCTGCATGGCCTCGGTCTTCTCGAGCAGCCGGTTCAGCAGCTGGTAATACCGCGTCGTCGACATCGAGAAGCGTTCACGGATGGCCTGTTCCTTCGCGCCGGCGTACTTCCACCACTGCCGTTCGAAGGCGAGCATGTCGAGTTCGCGCTCACTGAGGCCGCTCACGGTCTCCGACGGGGACGGCTGGTCGGGCTCAGCCATCGACTCCGCGGCGTCCATCTGACTCCTCGCAATCAGGTCAGTGCTCGGCGGGCGTGTAACCACAGGCTTGTCGTTCCGCGGCGCCATTAGACCACGGAACCGATGCCCGGCCTCCGCATCGGCGTCGGCGCGTCATGGGTAAGGGTGTATCAGAAGGGTCCGACTAAACTGCGCGCGTGACCGTCCATCCCATCGTGATCGCCGGCGAGCCCGTGCTGCACAACCCGACTCGGGAGATCACCGAGTTCGACGACAAGCTGCGCACCCTCATCGACGACATGTTCGAGACCATGTACGCCGCCGAAGGGGTGGGCCTCGCGGCCAACCAGATCGGCCTCGACCTGCGCGTGTTCGTCTACGACTGTCCCGACGACGAGGGCACGCACCACAAGGGCTTCGTGGTGAACCCGAAGCTCGAGACGTCGGAGATCCCGGAGACGATGCCGGACCCGGACGACGACTGGGAGGGCTGTCTCTCCGCCCCCGGTGAGTCGTATCCGACCGGGCGCGCTTCGTGGGCGAAGGTCACCGGCGTCGACGCCGAAGGTAACCCGATCGAGGTGGAGGGCACCGGGTACTTCGCGCGCTGCCTCCAGCACGAGACCGATCACCTGGACGGCTTCCTCTACCTCGACCGGCTGGTCGGCCGCCACGCGCGGGCGGCGAAGAAGATGCTCAAGTCGAACAAATGGGGTGTCCCGGGCAACTCCTGGCTGCCCGAGGCCGCTCCCGAGTCCGAGTCCGCCGACGACTGACCCACGTGTCAGGAAAGGGTCTTTCAAGACATTTTATGTCCTGAAAGACCCTTTCCTGACATTTACCCGAGCCTGGCATTGACCGTGAGGGTAGGCAAGCAGGCTGGACTCAGCAGCCCAGGAAGTGGCACCGCACCACCCGCGGCTGCTCGATCACCGCACCGGCCCGCACCGACCAGGCGAGCCGGAGGTACTGGGCGTGCGTCCAGGCCAGCGGGGTCGCGGACGCCGTCGGGGTGCCCGCAGGGAAGCCCGTTTGACCCGATGGGGCGTTCTCGTCCCAGACCTGCTCCGGCATGGTGTCGCCGGAACTGCTGACGCGCCCCAGGTCGCGAAGGCGCTTCGCGGCCGTAGCCCGATCACCGGCAGCCAGGTCGTATTCGCCGCGTTCACCCGCGAGCAGTGGCCAGAGTCGCCCGAAAGTGGTCCGGCTTTCGGCCGGGAACGTGTAGTCCCACGGTGAGCCGTCGGCCTTCTCGCCGTAGCCGTCCTTCGTGTATCGGTGCCAGAACTGACCCTTCGGGGTGGTGAACGCGATGTCGGCGTCGGTGACCTTGATGCTGTTGCGGATCACCGGATCGTCGGCGCGATAGATGCCAAGCCTCACCAGTTCGAGGAAACCGGCGTCGGTCACGGCACGCTGGTCCGTGGTCACGCTGGAGTTGCCCAGGTTGTACTTCGTGCCGTTGTTCGCGTTGCCGTCCTTGGTCAGCCGGACGAAGTACGGGTCCTTCGACAGCGGACCGTTCGTGGTCACCGTCCACTGGGTGAGCTTCGCCTTGAACGCGTCGGCCGTCGCGAGATAGCGCCGCGCGTCGTCGGCGGCACCGTTCGCCTTGGCGATGTCGGCCGCGCAGACCAGACCGGCGAGCACGGACGCGATCGTCGATGGCGAGTAGCCGTCCTGTTCCTCCCAGCGCTCCTGCTGGCTGTACGGCGAGGCGTGGCCGTTGTCCGCCTTGTAGGACAACAGGAATTCCGCCGCCTTGCGCACGCCTTGCCAGGTTTTCGCGTCGGTGCGGCCGAGCTGCTTGGCGAGCACGATCGGCAGCGCGGTCTCGTCGAGCTGGATGGACTTCCAGTACGGCGTGCCGTCGACGTGGCTGTTCTGCGGCAGATGACCGTCCGGCAGCTGCTGGGTACCGAACATGTAGTCCACGGAACGGTTCGCGGCGTCGCGATCACCGGCGGCGAGCAGACCGGTCGCGATCTGGTAGAGGTCGCGCGGCCACACCAGGTGATAAGTACCCGACGGCGACCACTCCGGGTCGTTGTTGCCGAACCGCCACGGCATACTCGGCGACGCGATCAACGCGCCCTGGTGAATCTTGTCCTCACTCGCCGCGAGCATGAGCACGGACGCCTTGTAGAGGTCGCGTTCCTGTTTCGTCTTGAGTGACGACGGCACGTCCTTCACCTGACGGAGGTACTGCTTCCAACCGCGTTCATACGAACGGGCGGCATCGACGAATCCGCGCCGCTGCGACGCTTTCGCGTTGGCGAGTGCGTCGGAGTCCTTCGCGCCCATGCCAAGCGAAAGCGTGAAGTGCCGGGCGCGGACACCGTCGGCGACTGTCTGCCCGGTGAGCAGCACGTTGCCCTTGGCCGCACTCGCGTAATCCTTGAGAGTGAAGGACTTCGTCAACTGGGTAAGGCCATCGGACGAACCCGCGTAGCCCACGCTGGTGCGGGAGAACGCCGGTTCCGCGGTCAGCGCGGCCGCCGTCTTCGCGTCGGACGCGACGGCGCTCGCGCCCTGTGATCGGGCGGAGTCGTCGGATCCCTCGTTGGTGAGGTCGGGATCCGCGACGGCGTACACCTGGTACGGGCGGCCTGTCAGCGAAACGAAGTCGACGTCGATCAGCACACTCGCGCGTGCCGTGTCGGTGACGTAGGTCTTGCGGAGCTTCCAGCGGCGCTGGTCGTCGGTGATGGTCTGCTCGTAGGTGAGGCCGTCGGCGTCGGTGCGGCGCACCTGCTGCGACTTGGCCGAAGAGTCGACGGTGGCGAAACTCTTCCCGTCGGTGACGACGAGGTCGAGCGAGCGGACACCCGGCGTGGACAGATCCGGGTAGTAGACCTCGGAGAGACGGCCGCCCTGGAGGGTGAACCAGACGTTGCTCGCCCTGTCGCGGGCGGTGCCGAAGCCGGTCTTGTTCGCCGGGAGCCAGCTCGGATGGGCCCCGGGCGCGCCGGGCGCCCCACCACCCTGTGCCCCCGCCACGGCCGGGACCAGCCCGGCGATCAGCACCCCGGCCAGCGCCGGGAGTAAGAGTTTTCGCATGTCGACCCCAGACTTCTGTAACGGTGCGGAGCATCGGAATTCTGTCGTGAATCCCGTGCGCGCACATGCTCCAAACCGGTGAACCGGTAACGCTGTCGACTTGTCGATCATGCAAGTAGAGGACTGGTTGCGGTAGTTGCACGCGCATGGATCGCAACCAGTCCTCTACTTGCGCGGGAGGGGTGCACGTCAGGCGGTGTCCTGGTCGGCTTCGGAGTGACTGTCGCCCTGGAGGGTTGATTGCGGGAGCCTCCGCGTGGCATGGTCGGGGCACAACCAAACAACCGCGGGAGCTCGCGCCATGGCGGGCTGAGAGGGCGGCTGGAGTCTTTCTAGGGGACCCGGTGCCGCCGACCGCATGAACCTGACCGGGTAATGCCGGCGTAGGGAGTGAACGTCGTTGACGACGCTTGAGAACGCCAAGAACATCACGCCGACCGTGACCACGGGGCCGATCACCGGTTCCCGCAAGGTCTACAACCAGACGGAATCCGGTCTCCGGGTCCCCGCGAGGCGGATCGATCTTTCGAACGGCGAGCATTTCGACGTTTACGACACCTCGGGTCCGTACACCGACGACGACGCGCAGATCGATGTCCACAGTGGACTGCATCGGCTGCGTGCGGGCTGGGCCGATGGCCGCGAGCACAACACGCAGCTGGGCTGGGCCAAACAGGGCGTCATCACCCGCGAAATGGAGTACGTCGCGGCACGCGAGCGCTGCTCGCCGGAATTCGTGCGGGACGAGGTCGCGCGCGGCCGCGCGGTGATCCCCGTCAACCGCAAGCATCCGGAGTCCGAGCCGATGATCATCGGCAAGAAGTTCCTGGTGAAGATCAACGCCAACATGGGCAACTCGGCCGTCTGGTCGTCCGTGGAGGAAGAAGTCGACAAGATGGTGTGGGCAACCCGATGGGGCGCCGACACGATCATGGACCTCTCCACCGGCAAGCGGATCCACGAGACCCGCGAGTGGATCGTCCGGAACTCGCCGGTCCCGGTCGGCACCGTGCCGATTTACCAGGCACTGGAAAAGGTCAACGGTGAACCGGAAAAGCTGTCGTGGGAGGTCTACCGCGACACCATCATCGAACAGTGCGAGCAGGGTGTGGACTACGTCACCGTGCACGCCGGCGTGCTGCTGCGTTACATCCCGCTGACCGCGCGCCGGGTCACCGGCATTGTCTCGCGCGGCGGCTCGATCATGGCGGCCTGGTGCCTCGCACACCATAAGGAATCGTTCCTGTACACCAATTTCGCCGAACTCTGTGAGATCTTGCGCGAATACGACGTCACCTTCTCACTCGGCGACGGCCTGCGTCCCGGATCGATCGCCGACGCGAACGACCGCGCGCAGTTCGCCGAACTGGAAACCCTTGGCGAGCTCACGCATATCGCCCGCGAACACGACGTCCAGGTGATGATCGAGGGCCCCGGCCACGTGCCGATGCACAAGATCAAGGAGAACGTCGAGCTTGAGGAAAAACTGACCGGCGAGGCGCCGTTCTACACCCTCGGCCCGCTCACGACCGACATCGCGCCGGCGTACGACCACATCACCTCGGCGATCGGCGCGGCGCAGATCGGCTGGTACGGCACGGCGATGCTCTGCTACGTCACGCCGAAGGAGCACCTCGGCCTGCCGAACCGCGATGACGTCAAAACCGGCGTGATCACCTACAAGATCGCCGCGCACGCCGCGGACCTGGCCAAGGGGCACCAGTACGCGCAGGAGTGGGACGACGAGCTTTCCAAGGCCCGCTTCGAATTCCGCTGGAACGACCAGTTCAACCTGTCGCTGGACCCGGACACCGCGCGCTCGTACCACGACGAGACGCTGCCCGCGGAACCGGCGAAGACGGCGCACTTCTGCTCGATGTGCGGGCCGAAGTTCTGCTCGATGCGCATCACACAGGACATCCGCAAGTACGCCGATGAACACGGACTGTCCACTGTGGAAGCGATCGAAGCCGGTATGTCGGAGAAGTCGAACGAGTTCGCCGAGCACGGCAACAAGGTCTACCTGCCGGTGGTCAATCAGTGACGTCCACGCCCAGGACCGCCCTCACCATCGCCGGATCGGATTCCGGTGGTGGTGCGGGCATCCAGGCCGATCTACGCACGTTCTTCGCCAATGGCGTGCACGGGATGGTCGCGCTCACCGCGGTGACCGTGCAGAACTCGCTGGGCGTACAGGGTTTCAGTGAGATACCGGTCGATGTCGTCACCGGCCAGATCAAGGCCGTCGCCACCGACATGGGCGTCGACGCCGCCAAGACCGGGATGCTCGCCACGGCCGAGATCATCAACGCCGTCGCCAAAACCCTCGACGAGGTCCACATCGGACGGAACACTTCGACGCCGTTCGTCGTGGATCCCGTCGCCGCGTCGATGACCGGTCACGCTTTGCTGCGCGAAGAAGCATTGGAAGCCATCCGCACCGAGCTTTTCCCGCGTGCCACGCTGATCACGCCGAACCTCGACGAGGTGCGGCTGCTCACCGGCGTTCGCGTGACCGGGTCCGTGACCCAGCGGGAAGCGGCGAAAGCGTTGCTGGAGTTCGGTTCCGAGTGGGTACTGGTGAAGGGCGGGCATCTCGACGCGGCACAGGACTGCGTGGACCTGCTGTCCGACGGCAAGTCGTGGGTCGAGCTGAGCGGGCCGCGCTTCGACACGCCGAATACGCACGGCGGCGGGGACACAATGGCTTCGGCGATCACGTCTTCGCTGGCGAAGGGGGCCGATGTTCCCACCGCGGTCGCCGAGGGGAAACGCTTCATCGAGCGTTGTGTGGCGGAGTCGTATCCGCTGGGGGCGGGTGTGGGGCCGGTTTCGCCGTTCTGGCGGCTGCGGTAGCGAGGTCTGAAGCGCGAGTGTCAGGAAAGGGTCTTTCAGGACACTTTTTGTCCTGAAAGACCCTTTCCTGACACTCAGCGGGCACTGAGGTGCGGCGCGTCCACAGCCCAGTACCAGTTGTCGCCGACTTCCCGATGAAGTCCGGATGCCCGCCGGGCGGGCTTCAGCCGACGGGTTCCAGCACCCGTGAGTCGTAGCTCTTCCGGGACTCCAGGATCCCGTCGAAGTTGGCGATCGACCATTCGCTGACCGCCATGAGCAGCGTGCTCGCGCCGGTGCCGCGTTCGGTCAACGCGTACTCGACGGTGGGCGGCGTGGTCGGGTACACCGTCCGGGTGACCAGGCCGTCGCGTTCGAGTGCACGCAGGTTCTGGGTCAGCATCTTCTGGCTGATCCCGCCGACGGCGCGGCGCAGCTCGCCGAACCGGTGCGCACGCCGCGACAACGCGCCGAGCACCAGCGCGGTCCACTTGTTGGCGAGCAAATCGAGGACGTCTCGGCACGGGCAGTTCCGCAGGTAGATGTCCCACGGCGATTCCGGCACTTCACAGGTGGTATCCATCAGGTACCTAGTTTACCTATAAGTGCCTTCTGGCGAGAAGTGACCAACGCGCCGAGGATGGAGATCACCAACAACGGAGGAGCTTTCAATGCGTGTCGTGACCCAGCAGCGGCTTGGTGGCACCGAGGTGCTGGAGGTGACCGAGACCAGCCGTCCGGTGCCCGGCCCGACGGAGGTGCTCGTGCGGGTGCGTGCCGCGGGTATCAACCCGGTCGACTGGAAGACCCGGGCGTACGGCGTCTTCATGGGCGAGCCGCCGTTCGTCCTCGGCTGGGACGTCTCCGGGGTGGTGGAGGAACTGGGTGCCGGGACGACGCACTTCGCCGTCGGCGACGAGGTCCTCGGCTTCCCGTGGTTCCCCCGGCAGGCAGGCGGCTACGGCGAATACGTGACGGCCCCCGCCCGCCAGTTCGTGCGCAAGCCCGCGAACCTGACCCACGAAGAGGCCGCCGGACTCCCGCTCGCCGGGCTCACCGCATGGCAGGGCCTGGTCGACATCGCCGGTGTCCAGCCTGGACAGCGGGTGCTGATCGACGCGGCGGCGGGCGGTGTCGGGCATCTCGCCGTCCAGGTGGCGAAGGCTCGCGGCGCGTACGTGCTGGGCACGGCGAGCGCCGGGAAGCACGACTTCCTCCGCGCGCTCGGCGTCGACGAGCCGATCGACTACCACGACGAGACCGCGACGGCGTCCGGCGTGGACGTCGTGTTCGGGCTGGTCGGCGAGCAGAGCGACCTGCGCTGGCTGGACTCGGTGAAGCCGGGTGGCTTGCTGATCGCGGTTCCGGGTGGCGTGAGCGAAGCCGTTGCCGCCAAGGCCGAAAAGCTCGGCGTGCGGACGTCGGGGATGCTCGCCGAACCCGATCAGCTCGGCCTGCTGGCACTGACCGGCCTGATCGAGAAGGGCGAACTGCGCGTCCACGTCGACCAGACCTTCCCGTTGGAGGACGTCGCCAAGGCCCACGAAGTCGGCGAAGGCGGCCGTGTCACCGGGAAGCTCGTCTTGACCGTGTAACCGGTGTCGCCCGGACCTGGGTTGAACCAAAAACACGAGCCGGGAAAATGAACCCATGAGCGAGAACCCCAGCCCGCCGTCGGCGCTGACCATCGCCGGCTCCGACTCCGGCGGCGCGGCAGGCCTGCAGGCCGATCTGCGCACGTTCCTCACCTGCGGGGTGCACGGTCTGGTCGCGGTCACCGCGGTGACCGTCCAGAACACCCTCGGTGTGCACGACCGCACCGACATCCCCGCGCGGATCGTCGCGGGGCAGATCGAGGCCGTCGCGGCCGACATGGGTGTCAACGCGGCCAAGACCGGCATGCTCGCCTCGGCCGAGATCATCCACGCCGTCGCCGCCGCTTGCGACAAGGCCGAGATCGGCCGCGACGCGAAGGTGCCGTTCGTGGTCGATCCGGTCGCGGCGTCGATGCACGGCCATCCGCTGTTCGACGAGGCCGGTCTGGTGGCGCTGCGGGACGAACTCCTGCCGCGCGCGACCGTCCTCACGCCCAACCTGGACGAAGTCCGCCTGCTCACCGGGTTGACGGTGACCACCCGCGAGCAAATGCACCAGGCGGCCGTCGCCCTGCACCGGCTCGGGCCGAAATACGTCCTCGTGAAGAGCGGTCACCTCGTTTCGGATCCCGAGTGCGTCGACGTGCTCTTCGACGGCACTACGTTCGTCGAACTGCCCGGCGAGCGGTTCGCGACGCAGCACACGCACGGCGCCGGGGACACGATGGCGTCGGCGCTGACGGCCGGTCTCGCGAAGGGGATGTCCGTCGTGGAGGCCGCCCGCTACGGCAAGTGGTTTGTCTCACACGCGGTCGAAAACGCCTACCCCATGGGAGCGAAGGTCGGCCCGGTTTCGGCGTTTTGGCGGCTTGCGCCGGAGCACTGAGCACACGTCCTCGTGAGTGATTTGGGTCGTTCTAGCGAAGGGTGTTTAGGTACCTACGGCGGGTGAGCCGGGTAGCGGCCGGTCCTTGAAGGACTCCTTGAGGGCACCAGTCACCACGGCGGCGCGTGAAGGACCCCGCACGCTGGAGCACTGGATCGAAGCCGGTCTCGAAGCGGGCAGGCACCGGGAGCTGGTCGCCGAACTGGTCACGCTCACCAAGGAACACCCGTG
>NZ_JBFBBY010000185.1:0-13282 GCF_040682875.1 Amycolatopsis sp. NPDC051071
CCGAGGGAAGGAGTCCTTCACGCGCGACCCAAGTACATGAAGGCCCCCTTCCTGTACCTAGGCGCAAGGAAGGGGGCCTTCATGTACTCCCGCTGGCAGGCGAGCGACTACTTGCGGTAAGTGCCAGGTGTCCACAAGGGGCCCTTCAGGACGTTGAACGTCTCAAAGGGGTCCTTCGGGACAGCCAAGACAGGTCTCGTGAGTGGTGAAGGACAGTGAGAACCGTCCTTCACCACTCACGAGCGGATCCGTTCACTGCGTCAGGCGCGGGCGACGAGTTCCTTGAGCAGGGTGCCCATCCGCGTCGCGGACTGGCGGCCCGCTTCGAGGACCTCTTCGTGGTTCAGCGGTTCCCCGGTCATCCCGGCCGCCAGATTGGTCACCAGCGACAGCCCGAACACCTCGACTCCGGCGGCGCGGGCGGCGATGGCCTCCAGCACCGTCGACATGCCGACGAGGTCGGCGCCGAGCGTCCGCAGCATGCGGATTTCCGCCGGGGTCTCGAAATGCGGTCCGGTCAGTCCCGCGTAGACGCCCTCTTCCAGTGAAGGGTCGATTTCCCGGGCGATGTCGCGCAGCCGCTTCGAGTAGAGGTCCGTCAGGTCGACGAAATGCGCGCCGACGATCGGGGAGCGCGCGGTCAGGTTCAGGTGGTCGGAGATCAGCACCGGCTGACCCACCTGGAAGCCTTCGCGCAGGCCGCCCGCGGCGTTGGTCAGCAGGACCGTCCTGGCGCCCGCCGCCGCGGCCGTGCGCACGTTGTGCACGACCGGGTCGATGCCCTTGCCCTCGTAGAAGTGCGTGCGGCCCAGCAGGATCAGTGCCCGCTTCTCGCCGACGCGGACCGACCGGACGGTTCCCCCGTGCCCGACCGCGCCCGGCGCCACGAATCCGGGCAGTTCGCCCAGCGGGATCTCCGCCTCGGGCTCCCCGATGACGTCCGCCGCCGGCCGCCAGCCCGAACCGAGCACGACGGCGATGTCGTGCTTCTCGACGCCGGTGCGTTCGGCGATGGCGGCGGCCGCCGCGACCTCGTTCTCACTCATGCCGACGAGCGTATCCGGACGGTTCGGACGAGCAGGAACGCCACCAGCCCGAACGGGGACAGGAAAATCGTGAGTGCCAGGATCGAGCCCGTCACCAGCGGATGGATGCGGTGTTCGCGTGATTCGAAGTACATCCACCTGGCGATGAACAGGTCGAAGGCGATCAGATGCGCCCAGATCGCGGCCGCCCCGTACGGCGAGCCGGTGAACGCGCTGAGCACGTCCAGGTCCGGCCGCGAAACCGCCGTCCAGAGCTCGCCGAGATGCGGGATGGCGAGCGCGAAGTAGGTGACGAGTGGCAGCAGCGGCACCCAAGGCGAGGACATGATCCGCCGGGTCCACGACCAGCCCGGCAGGAAGATCATCAGCAGCCAGAACGGCGTCGCCAGCGGGAAGGTCCAGGTGAACAGGGTCTCGGCGGTCATCGAAGGGAGTCCTCCAGCTCGCGGTCCTTCGACGGCCGCCCGATCGCGATTAGCCCGCTAAAGGCGACGGCGGCCACGAGCAGCACGAAGGCGGTCAGGGTTTGGCCATCAGGGTTCACGATCGACTGGCCGCGCAGGGCCTGCCAGGTCAGCAGTGCGATCAGGCCCGCGTAGCCGACGCCGGCGATCAGGACCAGCCGCAGGCGGAGGACGTCGTCGCGAAGCCGCGGGTAGCGGGCGGCCAGGACACCAAGGGCGAGTGCGAGCAGCGGAAGCGCCTGAAGGCCGTGCAAGCCGAGGAAATGCGGGATCCGCAGGTCGCCGCCGATAGTGCTCCAGCCGAGGATCGGCAGGCCGGGGCCGCCGTCGGGAAGGCCGACGGTATGCGCGCCGACCATCGCGGACGTCCCGGTCGCTTCGAACGCGGCCTGCTGTTCGGCGGTGGGGCTGCTCATCAGCGTCGCCAGCGAGATCCCGATCATGCCGAGTACCGCGCCGATCCGGGCCGCCCACGTCGTCGCGCGGTCGGGGAGACGGGTGAACATCACGGCGATGGTGAGCAGAAAGTTGATCAGCCACAGCGCGGCGATCATCACCCCCATGATCTGGAAGATCCTGCTGTCCAGCGGGGTCGCGTTGTTGAAGTGGCTCGCCCGGACACGGGTGGCCTGGAACACCATCAGCACGTACTCGGCCGCGAAGATCACGACGAGCAGGCTCGTGAGCCAGTTCGCGGTCCGCCGGAAACGCGGAAGCAGCGAAGTGAGCCAGCTCCAGGTGAACATGTACAGCGCGCCGGAGATGGCGAATTTGAACGGTTTCGCCCAGATCGGCGCACCTTGCAGTGTCCGTTGGTCGATCACCATCAGCAAAACGCACACCACGGTGATTCCGGCGAGAACTTGCGCGAACCGGTAGGACAGCCGGTGCCAGGTGCGGGTTCTCTCGCGCAGATCGGTCAAGATGGTCATGTTGTCTCCCCATAACGGATAGTCAAGCTCTCCGTTTTGGAAAGTTAGACTATCCATGCTGAGAAGTCTTCAGGGTTCACCCTGAAACCGTCCCGGAGATCGGAGCGAGAAGCGCGTGCGGATGGCGGAACTGAGCGAAAAGGCCGGGGTTCCGGTCGCCACGATCAAGTACTACCTGCGGGAAGGGCTGGTCCCGCCGGGGGAGCGGACGAGCCCCAACCAGGCCAGGTACGGCGACGGGCACGTTCAGCGGATCAAGCTGATCAGGGCGTTGATGGACGTCGGCGGCCTTTCGCTCACGACGGTCGGCGAGGTGCTGGCCGCGGTCGACGCCGGGAAAGCCAGTCCGCACCGCATCCTGGGCCTCGCACAGGAGGGCATCACCACCGCCAGGCAGGCGGGTGACGAGGAGTCCAGGGCGTGGGCGCTCGCCACCGTCAAGGACCTCGCGGGCCGCTGGGACTGGCCGTGCAAGGACGACGACGACCCGGTCATCCAGGCACTGGTCGGCATCCTGTGCACGATCAAGGAGGTCGGGCACGGCTGGTACCTCGAAAAGCTCGACGCCTACGCCGAGATCGCCGACCGGACAGCCGACCTCGACCTCGATGGCATCGCCGGGGTCGCGTCACTGGAACGGATCATCGAGATCGCCGTCGTGGAGACCGTTCTCGGCGACAAGCTGCTTTCGATGCTGCGGAGGCTGGCGCAGCAGCGAGCTTCGAAAGCGTACTTCGACGCCCTAGCCGTCGACGACGAGTGACCGCGCGACCGGCTCGAACACCCCGGACCTGGCGGACGTCTCCTGCTCGATCGGCGAGGTCACCGAGAGGATCCACAGGTCCGTGCCGCCGCTGAACAAGTCCATGAACGTCGTACGCGTGATGGACTCGTTCTTGGCGTCCCTGGTCACGGCGGAGCGCTCGGTCGTCCGGTAGACGTACCGCATGCTGTTGTCCCCCCGGCCGGGCACGGTGCCGGGCTCCCCGATGAGGGCGATTTCCGGATTCTGCGTCCTCAGCCAGCTGAAGTAAGCGGATGGCGGGCTGTCGCTCAGGAAGCCACCCAGCCGCTCGATCCGGATGACCTGGCGGCCGTCGCGCGAGACGTACTGGACCACCGTGCTCGGCAAGCCCCTGGTGACGTGCGGTGCGACGAACTTCTGCCAGCCCTCCGGCACGTTGATGGTGAACCGGCCGCCCTTGACGCCGTTCACGGTGCTCGCGTCGCCCTGCTGGGTGATCAGCGTCGGCGGTGGCTGGGGACTGATCGAATCGCCGGTGTCCAACGCGGCCGGCGGCCGCAGATCCTCCCCGCCGACGGCCCTGGCCAGTACGAAGCCACCGCCCGCGGCCAGCAGGAACACGATGATCGACGCGAGCGCCAGCAACGTCGTCGCCACCGTCGACCGGCCAGGCGGACGCGGTGGCGGCGGGACGAACGTCGGCATCGGCTCGGGTTCGGCCGGAGCCTCCGGAGCGGGAGCGGGCGGGGCCGGAGCGTCCGAAGCCGGGGTGGGCTGGCGCAGGAACGGCAGTGGCCCGGGATTGGCGGCGAGCTCCGAACTGGTCCCTTCGCCCGGCTTCTCCGGCGTGACCGTCTTGATCACCTGGGTGTCGGTCGCGTCCAGATGCGCGGTCGTCTTCTTGCCGTCGGGGGTGTGGAACAGCTGCGCCGGGAAGAGATCGATCAGCGTCTTGGCCTGCAGCGGGTACAGGCGGCGCCGCACCTCGCGCAGGGTGATCCGCTTCGACGGCTCCTTCTTCATGAGCGCGCCGATGACGTCGGACAGCGGACCGGGGCCGGGTTTCGGCACCTTGCCGTTGACGACCTTGCCGACCGTTTCGAGCGGGTCGCCGTCGGCGTCGTAGGGCGGCGAGCCCTCGACGGCCGCGAACAGCGTCGCGCCGAGCCCCCACAGGTCGGCGGCGGGGACGACCGCGCCACCGGAAGCGACCTCGGGCGCGATGTAGGCGGGCGAGCCCAGCATCATCCCGGTGCGGGTCATCGTGGCTTCGGAGACGTTACGTGCGATGCCGAAGTCGGTGAGCTTGATCCGGCCGTCGCCGGCGACCAGGACGTTCCCCGGTTTGACGTCACGGTGAGTGATCCCGGCGGCGTGCGCGGCTTCGAGTGCGGAGGCCACCGCGATCCCGACGGCGGCCGCCTGCTCGACCGTCAGCGGGCCGTGGTCGCGCAGGATATGCGCGAGGCTGCGTGACGGCAGCAGTTCCATGACCACGAACGGTTCGTCGTTCTCGCGGGCGACGTCGTGCAGGATGATCACGTTCGGGTGACTCAGCACGGCGATCGCGCGGGCTTCGCGCAGGGTCCGTTCGCGGAGTTCGTCGGCCTGCGAGACCGGGACGCCCGGCGGGAGCCGTACCTCTTTGACCGCGACCGGGCGGTGCAGGAACTCGTCGTAGGCCGACCAGACCGTGCCCATCGACCCGGAGCCGATAACCGAGCGCAACCGATATCGCCCGGCGACGACACGCTTCTCTTCGCCGGGGCTCTCGCTGGACTCGGTGGGGTCGGACGGCACGGCCCAATTGTGTCGTATGCCCGCGTGGCCGCCGTATGCACCGTGCCCTGGCGGAGCGAACGACCACCCCTTTAGCGCGACTAGCGTCACAGGTAAGGCTTGTTAAGGGCCGTTAACATCGTTGGCTATGACGGAAGTGGCCGGAACGGAGTCAGTGCCGACACCAGCTGAGCCCGCTGAACCCGATGAGCTCGTCCTCGCGGCGGAGTTCCCGGAGGTGAGCCGGGAGCAGTGGCGGGAGCTCGTCGCCGGAGTACTGCGCAAGAGCGGCGCGATCGACGAGGCCTTCGAGGGGCTGCCGGAAAGCAAGCTGGTCACACGGACGTATGACGGGCTGGAGATCCAGCCGCTCTACACCGCTGATGACACGATCGAGGGAACCGGCTTCCCCGGTCTTCCCCCGTTCGTGAGAAGCGCCCGGCCCGAAGGTTCGGTGACGACGGGATGGGACATCCGCGCCCGGCACGCGCGTCGCGAGGCCAAGGCCACGAACACCGCCGTGCTCGCCGACCTCGAAGGCGGCGTCAGCTCGATCTGGCTGCGCGTGGGCGCGGGTGGCGTCCCGGTCGCCGAGCTGGCCGACGCGCTGAACGAGGTCTACGTCGAGCTCGCGCCCGTCACCCTCGACGCGGGTGAAGCCTACGAAGCCGCCGCCACCGCCTTGTTCGAGCTTTTCGCCGAACGGGAGATCCCGGCCAGCGCGGCTGCCGCGACCCTCGGCGCCGATCCGATCGGGCTGACCGCGCGGACCGGTGAGGCGTATCCGCTCGCCCCGGCCGCGGAACTGGCGTCGCGCGTCGCCGTCAGTCATCCCCAGGTGCGGACGATCGTGGCCGACGGCCTGCCGTTCCACGAAGCAGGCGGATCGGACGCGCAGGAACTCGGCGCGACCATCGCGGCGGGCGTCGCCTACCTGCGTGCGCTCACCGAAGCCGGGCTGGACGTCGACGCCGCCGCCGGGCAGCTCGAGTTCCGGCTCGCCGCCACGGCGGACCAGTTCCTCACGATCGCGAAGTTCCGTGCGGCGCGGCGCCTCTGGGCGCGGGTCACCGAGGTCTCGGGTGGCAAGGGGTCCGGTATGCGGCAGCACGCGGTCACCTCACCCGCGATGCTGACCCAGCGCGACCCGTGGGTGAACATGCTGCGGACCACGCTCGCCTGTTTTGGCGCCGGGGTCGGCGGCGCGGACGCGATCACCGTCCTCCCGTTCGACGCCGCGATCGGGCAGCCGGACGCGTTTTCCGCCCGGATCGCACGCAATACGCACGCCGTACTGCTGGAGGAGTCCAAACTCGCCGGTGTCATCGACCCCGCGGGTGGTTCCTGGTACGTCGAGAACCTCACCGACGACCTGGCCAAAGCCGCTTGGCGCGAGTTCACCGCCATCGAGGCCGCGGGCGGGATCGAGGCCGAGCTGGCTTCGGGCGCGCTCGCCGCACGCCTGGCGGAGACCTGGGAGAAGCGGTCGAAGCGGCTCGCGACGCGGCGCGACCCGATCACCGGAGTGAGTGAATTCCCCAACCTGACGGAAAAAGCGGTCGTCCGCGACCCCTTCGAAACCGGCACCGAAACCGGCACCGACGGCGGCCTGCCGCGGCACCGGTACGCCGAGGCCTTCGAAGCCTTGCGGGACCGCGCGGACGCGCACCCGAGCCGTCCCCGCGTCTTCCTCGCCACCCTCGGCCCGGTCGCGGCGCACACCGCGCGGGCGAGTTTCGCGGCGAACCTGTTCCAAGCGGGTGGGATCGAGGCCGTCAACCCTGGCGCGCCCGACGATGTCGTCGCGGAATTCCGCGCCGGTGACACGAAGATCGCCTGCCTCTGCGGAAGCAACACTTCCTACGCGGAGGAAGCCGCCAGCGTCGCGAAGGCGCTGAAGGACGCGGGTGCCACGTCGGTGCTTCTCGCCGGAAAACCCGGCGACTATCCCGACGTGACGGGCTACCTGTACGCGGGTTGTGACGCCCTCGAAGTCCTGACCGGCACGTTGAACGAGCTCGGAGTGCAGTGATGACCATCCCGAACTTCGCCGGTGTCGACCTCGGCACACCCGGCCCTGGCGACCGTCCTCAGTGGACCGAAGCGTTGCACGCCGCCACCGGCAAGGGGCCCGACGCACTCGCGTGGGAGACACCGGAAGGCATCGGCGTCAAGCCGGTCTACACCGCCGACGATCTGTCCGGAGTGGACTTCCTCGGCACGTACCCCGGCGTCGCACCGTACCTGCGCGGCCCGTACCCGACGATGTACGTCAACCAGCCGTGGACCATCCGCCAGTACGCGGGTTTCTCCACCGCCGAGGAGTCGAACGCCTTCTACCGCCGGAATCTCGCGGCCGGGCAGAAGGGCCTTTCGGTCGCCTTCGACCTCGCAACGCACCGCGGCTACGACTCCGACCACCCGCGTGTGGCCGGTGACGTCGGCATGGCAGGCGTCGCGATCGACTCGATCTACGACATGCGCCAGCTCTTCGACGGCATCCCGCTGGACAAGATGAGTGTCTCGATGACGATGAACGGCGCCGTCCTGCCGGTGCTCGCGCTCTACGTCGTCGCGGCCGAGGAACAAGGCGTCACACCGGACAAGCTCGCCGGGACCATCCAGAACGACATCCTCAAGGAGTTCATGGTCCGCAACACCTACATTTACCCGCCGCAGCCGTCGATGCGGATCATTTCGGACATCTTCTCGTTCACCTCGCGGAACATGCCGAAGTACAACTCGATCTCCATCTCCGGCTACCACATGCAGGAAGCCGGGGCGACCGCCGACCTGGAGCTGGCGTACACGCTCGCGGACGGTGTCGAGTACCTCCGCGCCGGGACCGGGGCCGGGCTGGACGTCGACAAGTTCGCGCCGCGTCTGTCCTTCTTCTGGGCGATCGGGATGAACTTTTTCATGGAGGTCGCGAAGCTTCGCGCGGCGCGGTTGCTCTGGGCGAAGCTGGTGAAGGGCTTCGAGCCGAAGTCGTCGAAGTCGTTGAGCCTGCGGACGCATTCGCAGACGTCGGGCTGGTCGCTGACCGCGCAGGACGTCTACAACAACGTCGTCCGCACCTGCGTCGAGGCGATGGCCGCGACCCAGGGACACACGCAGTCACTGCACACCAACGCCCTCGACGAGGCCCTCGCGCTGCCGACGGACTTCTCCGCTCGCATCGCGCGGAACACGCAGCTCCTGCTGCAACAGGAGTCCGGGACCACCCGCGTGATCGACCCGTGGGGTGGCAGCGCGTTCGTCGAGAAGCTGACCTACGACCTCGCACGCAAGGCGTGGGGCCACATCACCGAGGTCGAGCAGGCGGGTGGGATGGCGAAGGCCATCGACGCGGGCATCCCGAAGCTGCGCATCGAGGAGGCCGCCGCGCGGACGCAGGCGCGCATCGACTCCGGCCGCCAGCCGGTGATCGGCATCAACAAGTACAAGGTGACCGACGACGAGCAGATCGACGTGCTCAAGGTCGACAACGCGGGCGTGCGTGCCCAGCAGCTGGAGAAACTGCGCCGGTTGCGCGAGGAGCGGGACGAGCAGGGCACGCGGGACGCCCTGCGGCGGCTCACCGCGGGCGCCGAAGCCGACGGCAACCTGCTCGCGCTGGCCATCGACGCCGCCAGGGCGAAGGCAACGGTCGGGGAGATCTCCGACGCGCTGGAGAAGATCTGGGGGCGCCACTCCGGCCAGATTCGTACCATCTCCGGTGTGTACCGCGAGGAGGTCGGCAAGGCCGAGAACATCGAGCAGGCACGCGAGCTGGTCGAGAGTTTCGCCCAGGAAGAGGGCCGCCGTCCCCGGATCCTGGTCGCGAAGATGGGCCAGGACGGCCACGACCGCGGCCAGAAGGTGATCGCCACCGGGTTCGCCGACATCGGCTTCGACGTCGACGTCGGCCCGCTGTTCTCCACCCCCGGCGAGGTCGCGCGGCAGGCGATCGAGGCGGACGTGCACGTCATCGGCGTTTCGTCGCTGGCGGCCGGGCATCTCTCCCTGGTCCCCGCGCTGCGTGCCGAACTCGCCGAACAGGGCCGCGAGGACATCATCGTCGTGGTCGGCGGCGTCATCCCGCCGCAGGACTACGAGGAACTGCGGGCGGCGGGTGCGGCGGCGATCTTCGGTCCCGGCACGGTGATCGCCGACGCGGCGATCGACCTGATCGGGCAGCTGACGGCACAGGAGTCCTGAATCTTGCCGCGCAAAATCGACGTCGGGTTGCTGGCCGAGGGCGTCCTCGCTGGCGACCGGGGCGTGCTTTCCCGGGCGATCACGCTCGTCGAGTCCCACCGGGAGGACCACCGGGCGCAGGCGCAGGAACTGCTGGTCGAACTGCTTCCGCACGCGGGTGGCGCGCGGCGGGTCGGCATCACCGGCGTGCCGGGGGTCGGCAAGTCGACCTTCATCGACCAGCTCGGCACGGATCTGACCGAGGCCGGGCACAAGGTCGCCGTGCTGGCGGTCGACCCGTCGTCGACCAAGACCGGCGGTTCGATCCTGGGCGACAAGACCCGCATGGCGCGGCTCGCGGTGGACCCGAAGGCGTTCATCCGCCCTTCGCCGACTTCGGGGACTCTCGGCGGTGTCGCGCGGGCAACCCGCGAAACGATCGTGCTGATGGAAGCGGCCGGATACGACATCGTGCTGGTCGAGACCGTCGGCGTCGGGCAATCCGAGGTGACCGTGGCGAACATGGTCGACTGTTTCTTGTTCCTCACCCTGGCCCGGACCGGCGACCAGCTGCAGGGGATCAAGAAGGGCGTCCTCGAACTCGCCGACGTCATCGCGGTCAACAAGGCCGACGGCGACCACGAACGGGACGCGAAACGCGCCGCCCGTGAACTGGCAGGCGCCCTGCGGATGATCTACGGGCGCGACGCCGAGTGGACCCCGCCAGTGCTGACCTGCAGCGCGCTCACCGACGTCGGGATGGACGAGGTGTGGTCGGAGATCGGCCGTCACCGCGACGTGCTGACCGCGTCCGGTGAACTGGACCGGCGGCGGCGCCGTCAGCAAGTCGAGTGGACCTGGTCCATGGTCCGGGAACAGCTGCTCGGGCGGCTCGCCGCGCATCCGGAAGTGCGAGCGGTCGTTCCGGACGTCGAACGGGCGGTCCGGGATGGTGAACTGACCCCGACACTGGCCGCTCAACGGATCCTGGAGGCGTTTTCCGGTCCTCCGCGTGGCGGCTGACGCCGGGACCCGGCAGAGTGCAGAATCGGATTCGCACTGTGGCCGATGAAAGGGAGTCATGCCGAAAAGGTCTCGTCTCGGGCAGCTGGCCGGGCTGCTGATCGCCGGGCTGGTCGTCTGTGCCCCGGCCGCGCAGGCGGCGGCGCCCTCGGCGATCCCGGCCGTTTCGCCGGTGATCACGCAGGCAGCGGCGGTGCATGAGGTGCTTTCGCAGGCTCCGCCTGGTCCCGTGCTCGACCCGGCCGAGACCGACAAGGCCAACAGCCAGGAGACCAAGAACAAGGTCATCGCCGGCATCATCGCCGTGGTGCTGCTGGGTTTGGTGATTCTCGGCCGCCGCGCCCGTTCCAAGAAGAAGAAGTCCTGAATCGCTACCGGTAAGTAGAAGAACTCTCCGCTTAGCCCGGACTGAACTCCTCGTAGCCGTTCAACGCAGATCCACTACCGGCCGTCTCCGGCTCGATCACTCGACGAGCGGCTTGTCATCCGCATGGTGCACGATCTATCGCAAATGCGTATCACAGATCGAATGGCACCCAGCGTGCCTTCAGCGATCACTCGTATGGTGGTAGACGAAGGCAACTGTGTTGCGGGAGGAGGTGCGGCGTGACGGTGCTCGATTCACGTCCGGACATTCCAGGCGACCCGGAAGGTCGCGTCATTGCCCCTAACGAGGCGTCCACCGCGCTGATCTCCGAGGCCGGCGTCAGCATGGCACCTGTGCATGATCTGGGTGCCGGCCGTGGCCCCTTCTGGCTCGACGACTGGCTCCGCGCGAACGCCACCGACGTCCTCGCGTGGCGCCGGCACATCCACGCGCATCCGGAGCTCTCCCGGCACGAGTTCGCCACCACCGAAATGATCATGTCCCTGCTGCGCGCGGTCGGGCTCAAGCCCTGGGTGCTGCCGGTGGGCACCGGTGTCGTCTGTGACATCGGCAGCGGCGACCGTTGTGTCGCGCTTCGCGCCGACATGGACGCCTTGCCGCTGGCGGAGGCCACCGGACTCCCGTACGCGTCCAAGACCGACGGCGCCGCGCATATGTGCGGGCACGACGCGCATACCGCGATCCTGCTGGGCGCGGCGCGGGCGCTGGCCGGTGCGCCGGAGCTGCCGGGCAAGGTCCGGCTGATCTTCCAGCCCGCCGAGGAGGTCATGCCCGGCGGTGCGCTGGACATGATCGCCGCGGGTGCGATGGAAGGCGTCGAGCGGATCTACGGGCTGCACTGCGACCCTCGGCTGGAGGTCGGCAAGGTCGGCCTGCGCGAGGGGGCGCTGACGTCCGCCGCGGACCTCATCGAACTGCGGCTCACGTCGCCGGGTGGCCACACCTCGCGGCCGCATCTGACCGCCGACCTGGTGCACGCGCTCGGCACCGTGATCACGTCGCTGCCCGCGGTGCTTTCGCGGCGCGTCGACCCGCGTTCCGGGACCGTGCTGGTCTGGGGTGCGGTGCACGCCGGGCAGGCCGCGAACGCCGTCCCGCAGGACGGGGTGCTGCGCGGCACACTGCGTACGGCGGACCACGAGGTCTGGACGATGCTGGAGCCGCTCGTCGCGTCTTCGGTCGAGTCGCTGCTCGCGCCGACCGGCGTCGGGTTCTCGCTCGACTACCGCCGAGGAGTCCCGCCGGTCGTCTCCGACCCGGAATCGACCGCGTTGATGCGGGCCGGTGTCGAAGCCGCGCTGGGCGAGTCCGCCGTGGCCGGTACCGAGCAGTCGTCCGGTGGCGAGGACTTCGGGTGGTACCTGGAGCACGTCCAGGGCGCCTTCGCGCGTCTCGGCGTGTGGCCCGGTGAAGGCCCGATGGCCGACATCCACCGCCCGACCTTCACCCTCGACGAGCGTTCGCTGCTGTGCGGTGTCCGCACCCTGGTCCACACCGCGCTGGCCACCCTGGCCTGAGTTACGCCTTCAAGCACGCGAGTTACGCCTCTGCGCACGCGAGTTACGCCTTCAAGCACGCGAGTTACGCCTCTGCGCACGGATGTTCGCCCTATCGGGTCCGAACATCCGTGCACAGAGTTATCCACAGCCTGGGCAAGTTATCCACAGCTGGAGAAACGGCCCTTCCCAACGCCGGTCCGATCTCGGATTCTCGAAGGTGTGATCAACTGGGGAGGACGTCATGGAGCGGTCTCGCGTAGTGAGGCCGACGAGATTTTGGGGCGACGAGTCGTCAAAGAAGGGCTGGCGCGTGGTGTGCTGGCCCAGCCTTGGCGAAGCGTGGTCGTCCATGCGGCAGATCTGCTCAAGTTGCCGACTCGGGCACAAGCGGCACTGCTCGCGGTCGGCAGGCCCGCGGTGCTTTCCGGCGCCACATCTCTTTACCTGCACGGGATTTCGGCTGCTGACGACACGGCGGTCCACCTGACCGTCCCCTACTCGAGACGGGTCAAATCGAGGCAAGGGCTAGTGGTGCACAGGGCGGAATTCCAGCCGTCCGATGTTCTCGAACTGGACGGACTTCCGGTGTTCTCGTTGGATCGCGCGCTGGCCGACCAGCTCTGCGACGGCGACAAGCGAACGGCGTTCGCCGCGCTCGAAGAGGCACTGCACAACCTCGCGCCGGAGCAGCGGGGCATCCTGCACACCAACGTCCGGGATCGCATTATCGACCGCCACGACCGACGAGGTATCCACAGGGCGCAGATGCTGCTCGCGCTCGCTACGGGCGAGGCCGAATCGCCGGCGGAGAGCGTGCTCCGCTTGATCGTGGTGGAGGCCGGGCTGCCGGTGCCGGTCGCCCAGTACGAGATCGGCACCGTCGATGGCCGGAAGCTGTACGTGCTCGACCTCGCTTGGCCTGAGCTGCGCATCGCACTGGAGTACGACGGCTACGCCGCTCATGAGGGCAGGCAGGACTACGACGCGGAGCGAGATGCCCGAATGGCGGCGCGTGGGTGGATCACGATCCGCGCGACGGCGGCGGATCTGCGGGATCCACGACGGTTGCTGGCGGAGTTGCGCGGAGCGTTCGAGCGTCGTACGGCGTGACTTGCGTGCCTGGAGGCGTGACTTGCGTGCTTGGGGGCGTGACTTGCGTGCTTGGGGGCGTGACTTGCGTGCTTGGGGGCGGAACTTGCGTGCTTGGGGGCGGAACTTGCGTGCTTG
>NZ_JBFBBY010000186.1:0-13235 GCF_040682875.1 Amycolatopsis sp. NPDC051071
GCAACGCGGTGAACACGTTCGCCGTCGCGAGCAGCCCGAAGGCCGTGACGCAGCCGGAGAGCACGTGGACGACGCCTGCCAGCAGGGTCAGGCGCCTTCTTCCGCCGTGCCAGCTTTTTCTCCAGCCAGCTCGCGAGCTTGGTCAGAAGCAGGTTCAGCACGATGAAGATGATCGCGACGACGATCAGGCTCGGGATCGTGTTGCCGTAGAGACCGGTGAGCGGACCGGAAGCCCGGATCAGCTCGTCGAAGTTGATGGTCAGCTGACCGGCCAGCGCGGTGTCCTTGAGGATGACCACCAGCTGGCTCACCAGCGCGGGCAGCATCAGGGTGACGGCCTGCGGCAGCAGCACGTTGATCATCGTCTGGGTCTTGCGCAGGCCCAGTGCGGACGAGGCTTCGGCCTGGCCCTTGGGCAGCGCCAGGATGCCCGCGCGGAACACCTCGGCCAAGACCGAACCGTTGTAGAGCACCAGCCCGGTCACCGCGGCGAACAGCGGGCGGATCTCCGCGTTGATGTCGGTGTAGAAGGAGTAGAAAGCGGCGGCGAAAACCATCAGCAGCAGCACCGGGATGGCGCGGAAGAACTCGACGATCGCGCTGACCGGGACTCGGATCCACTTGTGCTCCGACAGCCGTCCGATGCCCAGCAGCGCGCCGATCGGCAGGGCGATCACGATCGAAAGTCCGGCCGCCTTCAAGGTGTTGAGCAAGCCGGGAAGCAGGAACTGCGTCCAGGTCTCACCGTCGATGAAGGGCTTCCAGAGCGCGCCTGCCCACTGGCCCTTCTCATCGAAGCCCACGTAGACGTAGTAGAGGACCAGCGCCAGGACAAGGACGAAGAGAACGCTGTAAAGCCAGTTCCGTGCCCGTGCCTTCGGACCGGGGGCGTCGTACAGGACAGCCTGTGTGCTCATCGCTTGACCTCGACCTTCTTGGCGACCCAGCCCAGCAGCAGGCCGAGGGGGAGGACCAGGACGACGAACCCGGCGGCGAAGAGGGCGAAGACCAGGAGTAGCGAGTCGGACTCGTTCTCCACCATCGACGACATCAGCAGCGCCGCTTCGGCCACGCCGATGACCGACGCGACCGTGGTGTTCTTCAGCAGGGCGATCATGACGTTGGTCAGCGGCGCGATCACCGACCGGAACGCCTGGGGCAGCACGATCAGCGTCAGCACCTGCAGGAAGCCGAGGCCCAGCGCGCGAGCTGCTTCGGCCTGGCCGACCGGGACGGTGTTGATCCCGGCCCGCAGCGATTCGCAGACGAACGTGGCGGTGTAGGCGATGAAGCCGAGGATCGCGAGCCGGAAGGCGTTGTCCTCCAACGACGTCGTCGAATCCGACGAGGCCAGGTTGAGCCCCAGGGTGGAGGACAATCCCAGCGACGTGAAGACGATGATGACGGTCAGCGGGGTGTTCCGGAAGATGTTGACGTAGGCGGTGCCGAACGCCCGCATGATCGGAACCGGGCTCACCCGCATCCCCACCAGGATCGTTCCCCAGATCAGGGAACCGATCGCGGAGAAGAAGGTCAGCTTGATCGTCATCCAGAAGGCGCCGAGCAAGTCGTAATTGGGATTGTCGAGGAAATCGAACAAGGTGCTCAACCCAGCCTCGGTATGGGAACGGTGCGCCGCGGTACACGGCGCACCGTTCGATTCCTTTTGATTCAGCGGCTCAGCGAGCCGGGTGTCAGGAGATTGCCGGGGGCTCGGGGATCTTGTAGCCCGACGGGCCGACGTTCTTCTCCAGAGCGGCCTTCCACGCGCCGTCCTGCTGCATCTTCTTGATCGCGTTGTTGATCGCGGTGACGCTCTCGGTGTCGTCCTTCTTCAGGCCGACACCGTACTTCTCGTCGGTGAAGCCCTTGCCGACCAGCTTCAGCTTGCCGGGCTGCTGCGCGGCGTAACCGCCGAGGATGACGTCGTCGGTGGTCATCGCGTCGACGGTCTTGTTCAGCAGCGAGGTGACGCAGTCGGTGTACTTGCCGCGCTCTTCGAGCTGAACTTCCTTGGCGTACTTGTCCTTGACGTTCTGCGCCGGGGTGGAACCCTTGACCGAGCAGAGCTTTTTGTTGCCGGTCAGCGACTCCGGGCCGGTGATGTCGGTGGAGTCGGCGCGGACCAGCAGGTCCTGGTGGGCGATGAAGTACGGGCCCGCGAACGAGACGTCGTTCTTGCGCTTGTCGGTGATCGAGTAGGTGGCGACGATGAAGTCGACCTCACCCTTCTTGATCAGGTCCTCACGCTGCGCGGACTGCGCTTCCTTCCAGGAGATCGCCGACTCCTCGACGCCGAGCTCCTTGGCGATGTACTTCGCCACGTCGACGTCGAACCCGGCGTACGTGCCGTCGGCCTGCTTCTGGCCGAGACCCGGCTGGTCGAACTTGATGCCGATGGTCAGCTTCTTGTCGTTCTTGGCCTTCGCCACCAGGTTCTTGGCGCCGCTGGAGCCGCTGCCGGCGTCCGACCCGCCACCACCACAGGCGGAGAGGGCGAGCCCGGCCGCCACGACGGCCGCGCTCATTCGCAGAACTCGGTTCAACCGCATTGTTCTCAGTTTCCTTCCGAATCTTGTCCAGCCATACCGGCCGGTGGGGAAGTCCTTAGTGGGTCAGGATTTTGCCGAGGAAATCCTTGGCGCGGTCCGTCTTCGGCTTGGTGAAGAACTCGTCCGGGGTGGAGTCTTCGACGATCTCGCCCTCGGACATGAACACCACCCGGTTCGCCGCACGCCGCGCGAAGCCCATCTCGTGGGTGACGACGAGCATCGTCATCCCGTCCTTCGCGAGTGTGGTCATCACGTCGAGGACCTCTTGGACCATCTCCGGGTCCAGCGCCGAGGTCGGCTCGTCGAACAGCATCACCTTGGGGCGCATGGCCAGCGCGCGGGCGATCGCCACGCGCTGCTGCTGCCCGCCGGACAACTGTGCCGGGTACTTGTCCGCCTGGTTGGCGATGCCGACGCGCTCGAGCAGGTCCATCGCGGTCTTGCGGGCCTCGCCAGAGCCGACCTTGCGGACCTTGATCGGCGCGAGCATGACGTTCTCGACGATCGTCTTGTGCGCGAACAGGTTGAACGACTGGAACACCATGCCGACGTCGGCGCGCAGCGCGGCCAGCGCCTTTCCTTCGGCGGGCAGCGGAACGCCGTCCACCGCGATCTCGCCGGAGTTGATGGGCTCCAGGCGGTTGATCGCCCGGCACAGCGTCGACTTGCCAGATCCGGACGGCCCGAGCACGACCACGACCTGCCCACGCGGCACCTCGAAGTCGATCTCCTTGAGCACGTGCAGGTCGCCGAAGTACTTGTTCACGGCGACCGCCTTGATCATCGGCGCCGCCACCTCCGCGGTCATCTGGCCTCCAGGAGCGTTCGTTTGCAGGGGACTGCGGGGTCAGGCACCACGCGATGGCGGAAACCTACTCCCGTCGGACCGCTTGTAAAGGCGGCTTGACCAATACTTAGGGTTTCAAGTCCGTATCGTTCTCAAGCCGCCGGACGGCCCCGGTCCACGCCCGTCCGGCGCTGATCAGCCTAGACAAGGCGGGGGTGTCCCGTAACCGGGGTCACACAAGATCTGTGACGCATCGTGACCGTTACCGCATGCGGCGGCTTCCTCGCTGGTCCGGACGGCGCAACGGTACGGGCAGCGCGAAAGGTGACTCACCCCATAGAGTCGTTCTTCAAGTCGTTGCGACGGCGGGACGGCGTGAAAGGGAAAACACGGGTGCGGGTACTGCTGGTGGAGGACGACGACCGGGTCGCGGGTGCCTTGACGCCCGCGCTGAGCCGTCGCGGCCTGACGATCAAACGCCTCGCCTCGGGCGCCGGGGTGCTCGAGGCGGTGCACGAGGTCGACGTCGTCCTGCTCGACCTCGGGCTTCCCGACATCGACGGGATCGTGCTGTGCCGCCGGATCCGGGCGGTCAGCGACGTCGCGGTGATCGTCGTTTCGGCGCGGGGCGAGGTCGACGACCGGATCCAGGGCCTGCGGTCCGGCGCCGACGACTATCTGGTGAAGCCCTACGACGTCGACGAGCTCGTCGCCCGCGTCGAGGCCGTGCGACGTCGCCGGGGTGAACGCCCAGCCGCGCCCGAACCGGCCGGAGTCATTCGGGCAGGTGATGTCTCGGTCGATATCGGGCGGCATGAGGTCCAGGTCGACGGGCAGCCGGTTTCATTGTCCCGCAAGGAATTCCAGGTGCTCGCGCTGGTCGTCACCGCCCGTGGCGCGGTCTGCGCCCGCGATCACGTGCTGACCGAGGTCTGGGGCCATCGCGGTCCGGCCGAGAGCCGCTCGCTCGACGTCCACGTCGCCACCCTGCGGACGAAACTGGGCAGGCCCGCGCTGATCGAGACGGTCCGCGGCGTGGGGTACCGCCTCGGCGGCGCCTACGGCCCGTCGGAAGAGGGCTGAGCCGGTGCGCGTCCGGCTGCAGGCGATCGTGCTCACGCTGGTCGCGGCGCTCGTCTTCGGCCTCGGTATCCCGCTCGCGCTGAGCGTGGCGGCCAGTGTGCAGCTCGACCTCTTCCTCGACCGGCTCACCGACACTTCCCGGTTCGCGTCGCTGGCCCAGCGGCCGCTCGTGGAGAACCGGCCGGGCCTGATCGAGGACGAACTCCGCCGCTACACCGAGGTCTACGACGTGCCGGTGGTGATCGTCGACCAGGACGGCGAGGCCGTGGCGAGGGCGCTCGGCGGTCCTGGCGATGCCGCCCGGATCGACCTGAAGGACGCCACCATCGCTTCGCACGTCCAGGCGGCCTTGGCCGGGCGTCGTTCGGAACCCGGTCCACTGCTGATGCCCTGGGCCACGGAACCGCTGGTGCTGGCCGAGCCGATCCTGATCGACGGTGAAGTGCGCGGCGCGGTGATCACGCTGTCCTCGACCGGAAAGGCCCGCACCGCCCTGCTGTGGTGGTGGCTGCTCATCGCGGCGGGCGCGGTGCTCGCGTTCGGGCTGGCGTTGCTGGTCGCGGTGCCGGTGGTGCGGTGGATCCTGCGCCCGGTGCGACGGCTCGACGACGCGACCGGGGAACTGGTCGCCGCCGTGGTCAGCGGCCGGGAGGTCCAGCGGGTGGGCGAGACGGGCGGACCGCCGGAACTGCGTCAGCTCGAACGGTCCTTCGATCGGATGGCCGCGAGCGTCGACGAGGCGCTTTCGGCACAGCGTGCCTTCGTCGCCGACGCTTCCCATCAGCTGCGGAACCCGTTGACCGCGTTGAAGATCCGGCTCGGCAACCTCGACGGGCATGTCGACGACGACCTGGCTGCGGCCGACCTCGAAGCGGCCATCGTGGACGCGCGACGCCTCAACCAGATCCTCGACGAACTCCTGTCCCTTGCCCGCGCCGAAGCCTCCGGCGGCGAACTCGTGCCCGTCGACCTCGACGAGATGGTGAGTGCCCGGGTCGCCGACTGGACCGTGGTCGGCGAGACCCGCGACATCGCGCTGGTCTCGTCCGGGCTAGGTGGCGGGCTCCGGGTGCTCACCCCGGCACGCGGGCTCGAAGTCGTGCTCGACGCGCTCCTGGACAACGCGCTGAAGTTCAGCGGACCGGGGACCGAGGTGCGGGTCGCCGTCACCACCGCGGACGGGAAGGTCGACATCGCCGTCCGCGACCACGGGCCGGGCCTGCGCGAGGAGGAACTGGAGCGGGCGGCGGACCGGTTCTGGCGCAGCACGGCGCATCAGAACGTCACCGGATCCGGGCTGGGCCTGGCGATCGTCACCGAGATCATGGCGCGGTCGGACGGCTCGCTGCGGCTCGGTTCGCCCGAAGGTGGCGGCCTCGAAGTGACCGTGACCCTGCCGGTCGCTAGTCCTTGAGCGAACGGAAGTAGCGCAGCGCGCCGGGATGCAGTGGCAGTGGCGCCGTCTCGATGGCAGGATGGATGTCGATCGACAACGCCGCCCCGGCGGCCTTCACCAGCTCGCCGCGAGCGTCGAACAGCCCGCGCACCAGCGCTTCCGCGAGGTCGTCCGGCATCGACGCCGAGACGACCAGGAAGTTCGGCAGCACGAGCGTGGTCACCGGTGCCTGCAGGTTGTACGCGGTCACCGGGATGGTCGCCGTGCGGTAAACCGGGCTGGTCGCGCGCAGCACGTCCGCCAGATCGGTGATGTCGAGCAGCCGCAGGCCGACCGTTTGCACCTTCTCCGTGATCGACGGCGTCGGCAGGCCACCCGACCAGATGACGGCGTCGATCTGACGGTTCTCCAGCGCGGGCAGCGCTTCGTTGAGGCCGAGGTTGCGCCGGTCGATGGCGCCGGTCAGCCCGGACGCCTTCAGCAGCTGCTTCGACAGGAACTCGACTCCGGAATCCGGCGAACCGATCGCGACCTTGCGCCCGCGTAACTGCGCGAACGAGGTGATCGGCGAATCGGCACGGACGATGACGTGCAGGTAGTCGTCGTGGACGCGGGCGAGCGCGGCCAGCCCGGCGGTGTTCTCGGTCGCGACGTCGGCGGCCACGAAAGCGACGTCCGCCTTGCCCGCGCGGACCTTCGCGATGTTGTCCGGCGAGCCCTGGGTCTCCTGGACCTCGGGGCGTTCGGCGCCCAGTTGCGCGGCCCAGGCATCGGCCAGCGGCTGGGCCAGCTTGTTGTAGACGCCGCCGTGGAGCCCCGCCGCGATGCGCACGCGCGTACCGGACAGATCGGGCCCGCAGCCGGTGACCAGGGCGCAGACCACGGCGAGCCCGGCAGCCAGCACACCCCGTCTCCTCATGAGGGTCGATCGTGCCATGGAACCCCGCCCGCGTACCCTCGGAGGCGAGATGAGCGCGCGTACTTACCAGATCCGCACCTTCGGCTGCCAGATGAACGTGCACGACTCCGAACGTCTTGCCGGGCAGCTCGAAGACGCCGGCTACGTTCCGGGTGACGGCGAGGCCACACCCGACCTGATCGTGTTCAACACCTGCGCGGTGCGGGAGAACGCGGACAACAAGCTGTACGGCACTTTGGGAAGCCTGCGGCCGCAGAAGACCGCGAAGCCGGATATGCAGATCGCCGTCGGCGGCTGTCTCGCGCAGAAGGATCGCGGCGAGATCGTCAAACGCGCGCCGTGGGTCGACGTCGTATTCGGCACGCACAACATCGGCGCGCTGCCGACGCTGCTGGAACGCGCGCGGCACAACGCCGAGGCCGAGGTCGAGATCCTCGAATCACTCGAAACCTTCCCCTCGACGCTCCCGGCGAAGCGCGACTCGGCGTACGCGGGCTGGGTGTCGATTTCGGTGGGCTGCAACAACACCTGCACCTTCTGCATCGTTCCCGCGTTGCGCGGCAAGGAACGTGACCGCCGTCCCGGCGAGATCCTGGCCGAGGTCGAGGCTTTGGTGGCCGAGGGTGTGCTCGAAGTGACGCTGCTCGGCCAGAACGTGAACTCCTACGGCGTCGAATTCGGCGACCGGCTCGCGTTCGGGAAGCTCCTGCGTGCCTGCGGTGCGGTGGAGGGCCTGGAGCGCGTCCGGTTCACGTCGCCGCATCCGGCCGCGTTCACCGAAGACGTCATCGACGCGATGGCCGAGACGCCGAACGTATGCCACCAGCTGCACATGCCGCTGCAGTCCGGCTCGGACCGGGTGCTGCGCGAAATGAAGCGGTCGTACCGGTCGGCGCGCTACCTCAAGATCCTCGACCGCGTGCGCGAGTCGATGCCCGACGCCGCGATCACCACCGACATCATTGTCGGCTTCCCCGGCGAGACCGAGGAAGACTTCCAGGCCACACTCGACGTCGTCGCGCAGGCGCGGTTCTCCAGCGCGTTCACCTTCCAGTACTCGATCCGGCCGGGCACGCCCGCCGCCGAGATGGACGGGCAGCTGCCGAAGGAGGTCGTGCAGGAGCGCTACGAACGGCTCGTCAAACTGCAGAACGACATCTCCTGGGACGAAAACAAGAAGATCGTCGGCCGCCGCGTCGAACTGCTGGTCGCCTCCGGCGAAGGCCGCAAGGACAGCGAAACGCACCGCATGAGCGGCCGCGCCCGCGACGGCAGGCTCGTCCACTTCACCCCGGCCGGACCACTGGTGGACCGCGTGGTGCGGCCAGGTGACGTCGTCGAGACCGTCGTGACCTACGGCGCCCCGCACCACCTCGTCGCCGACGGCGACCTGTTGTCGCACCGCCGCACCAAGGCGGGCGACAACTCCGAGGCCGGGCTCCGGCCGAAGACCAACGGCGTGACGCTGGGCCTTCCGGGCTTCGGCACCCCGGCCGTCACGCCGGAACCGGTGAGCGGATGTGCACTGTGACCGAACCGAAGATCGACGAACTCGCCGCCGAGATCGACGAGGTCGGTGACCGCGCGGCCAAGACGATCGAGCTGGGCAGGCGCGGGTTCTCCATCGCCGTGCTGGTGTTCGTGCTGCTGATCGCGCAACTGCTGCCGTGGGTCGGCGAGCACGCCGGCTGGGAGGTGCTGCTCGGCCGCGGCGGCGGGATCCCGCAACTGTTCGCCGCGACCTCCACCGGGATCGGGGTCTTCGCCTCGGCCGTGACACTGGTGACCCGGCGCTGGTGGCTGGCGTGGGTCTGCGCCGCGGGCGGCTGGTTCGCCTCGGTCGACGGGATGCTCGCGATCTGGTCGCAGCAGTCCTCGCACGCGACCGGCGCGGCCGGCGGCGGACCGGGCTTCGGGCTGATCGTCGCTTGGATCGCCACCGTCGCGCTGGCCATTTACTGGATGCGGGCCGCTTTCTCGCGTAGCTGAGGCTCCGGTACCGCTTGGGGTCGTGAGTGTTTTGGGTCGTTAGAGCCAAGAGTGTCTTAGGTGCCTACTGGATTTGGCTGCGGGGCTGGTCGCGGGTCAGGGTCTGTGAAGGACTCCTTGCCTAGGTACAGGAAGGCCCCCTTCCTGTACCTCAGGATCGCCGCTGTGGTCTCAGGTGCACCAGCAGGCACAGCGACGGCCGCGCGTGAAGGACTCCTTCCCTCGGCTCAGCCGAGGAAACTCGACCTTCACACCTTCCCAAGTACATGAAGGCCCCCTTCCTGTACCTAGGCGCAAGGAAGGGGGCCTTCCTGTACCTCAGGCGAGCACGGGCGCCAGTACCCGAGCCCACCGAACACCTCGTGAGTGTTTTGGGTCGTTAGAACGACCCAAAACACTCACGACCCAGCCGCCTCAAGAACCCCCAGAGTTACCGGTCCGCGATGGCCGCTTCCGCGGCCTCAAGCCACTCACGCCACTGCGAGGCCTGCTCGTCCGCCTTCTTCGCGCGACGCTCGTCGCCCGCCGCACGGGCCTTCGACGCCTGCGACTCGAACTGCTCGACCCGCTCGCGGAACTGGGCCGCCCTGGCCTGCGCCTCCGGGTCGGTCCGCCGCCACTTGCTGTCCTCGGCCGACTTGATCGAGTCCTGCACGGTTTTGAGGCGGCTGTCCAGTTCGCGGATGCGCTCGCGCGGGACCTTGCCGATGTCGTCCCACTGCTCCTGGATGCGCCGCAGGTGCTGCTTCGCCGCTTCGAGGTTCGACGCCGGGTCGATCTTCTCGGCCTCGACGAGCAGTTCTTCCTTCTGCTGCGCGTTGGTCGCGAACTCGGCGTCCCGCTCGGAGAACACCGAGGACCGGCGCGCGAAGAATTTGTCCTGCGCGGCGCGGAAACGCTGCCAGAGCGCCTCGTCGCTGTCCTTGGGTGCGCGACCGGCGGCCTTCCACTCGGTCATCAGGTCCTTGTAGCGACCCGCCGTGTCGCCCCAGTCGTCGGACTCCGAGAGCGCTTCGGCCTCGGCGATCAGTTCTTCCTTGCGGTTCTTGGCACCCGCGCGCTGCTTGTCCAGTTCGGCGAAATGCGAGCCGCGGCGGCGGTTGAACGCCTCGCGGGCCTTGGAGAACCGCTTCCACAGTTCGTCGTCGGTCTTCCGGTCGACGCCCTTGACGGTCTTCCACTCGTCCAGGATCGCGCGCAGCCGGTCACCGGCGGCCTTCCACTGGGTGGACTCGGCTGCCAGCTTCTCGGCCTCGTCGGCGAGGGACTGCTTGCGGACGACGGCGGCCGCGCGAGCCTCCTCGCGCTCCTGCTTCGCCGAGGCCAGCGCCTTCTCGGCGTGCGCGATGACCTGCTCGATACGCCCGCTCAGCGCGGCGAGGTCACCGACGACGGCGGCTTCGGCGAGACCGTCCCGCAGCTGCGTGGCGGTCGCGAGCGCGTGCTTCGGGTCGCCCGCGCCGGACTCCAGCCGCGTCTCCAGCAGCTCGACCTCGGTACGCAGGTCGTCGAAGCGGCGCGCGTAGTGGAGCAGACCCTCGTCCGGGCTCCCCGCCTGCCAGACGCCGACCGCGCGCTCGCCATCGGGCGTGACGACGTAGACCGTGCCTTCTTCGTCGACCCTGCCCCAAGCGGACGGGCTGGGCTCGGCGGGCGGCACGGGGGGTGCGGCGTGCCCGCCACCGAGCGCGTGCGGCACCGGATGCGGCGCCGGGGTACCGGTGGACGTGTTCTCCTGGGCCATCGCAGGCTCCTTATCGCCTGTACGCCCGCTGGCGCGGGCGCCCCGCCTAGCGGCGGGGCCGGGTAATGCGTTGCCGTCGTGCTTTCGGGGGTATCAACCCCTTGCGGCATTCAAGCAGCTCAGCGTCCACCGTGGTACCAGATGAATCACCAGAGGGCAGTGATCCTACTTCCGGAGGACCCTCCGTGTCGGTCGGTTGCCGGTCGGTCCGGGGCGGGAAGGTAACGTCGGCGGCCGTGATCCGCCGTGTCGCCGTGCTGCCGCAACCCCCGCTGCTCATCCCCGAACTGACCGCCGGTGCGGCCGACGAGTGCGCCGAGCTGCGCGAAGCCTGTCTCCAAGCGGTACAACGGCTGACCAGCGCCTCCGAGGACTGGCTCGTCATCGGCGCGGCCGTCGGCGCGCCGGAGGTGCCCGAACACGCGAGCGGCTCCTTCCGGGGCTTCGGCGTCGACCTCGGTGTCTCACTCAGCCGGGTGACAGCGCCCGAAACCGAGCTCCCGTTGCCCGCGCTCGTGGCGGGCTGGCTGCGGGAGCGGGCGGGGGCGTCGTCCGTGAAAATCCGGCTTGTCGATCCGGCGGCCACTCCTGACCAGTGCGAACTGCTCGGCCGCGAAATGGGGGAGCCCGCCGCCGTGCTCGTACTCGGCGACGGTTCCAGCCGGCACGGCCCCCGGTCCCCGGGCGGTGAGGACGTGCGTGCGGAGGATTTCGACGCCGAGATCCGCGACGCGCTGGCCAAGGCCGACACCGGGTCGCTGGCCGGGCTCGACCCGGACTTCGCCGCTGAACTCGGGGCCGGTGGCCGCGCGCCGTGGCAGGTCCTCTCCGCTCTCGCCGCCGACGGTGACTGGACCGCCAACGTCCTCTACTCGGCCGCGCCGTTCGGCGTCGGCTATCACGTCGCGGTCTGGGAACAGGCGTGATCCGGCCGGTGGCGGTCGTCGGGCCCACGGCGACCGGGAAGAGCGCGCTGGCGGTGGAGCTGGCCATCACCCTCGGGGGTGAAGTGGTCAACGCCGACGCACTGCAGCTGTACCGAGGGATGGACATCGGGACGGCCAAGGCGACCGCGGAGGAGCGCCGGGGCGTGCCGCATCACCTCCTGGACGTCCTCGACGTCACCGAGACGGCGTCGGTGGCCGCGTACCAGCGCGACGCCCGCGAACGCGTCGAGGAACTCCTCGACGCCGGGAAGGTGCCGATCCTCACCGGCGGCTCCGGGCTCTACCTCCAGGCCGTGCTGGACGACCTCAAGTTCCCTGGCACCGATCCGGCCGTGCGCGCCCGGCTCACCGCCGAGGCCGACGAGATCGGCGTCGCCGCGATGCACGCGCGGCTGAGCGGACTGGACCCGATCGCCGCCACGGCCATCCTCCCGACCAACACCCGCCGCGTCGTGCGGGCGCTGGAGGTCATCGAGATCACCGGCGAACCGTTCTCGGCGAACCTGCCGAAACCGGGGCCCGCGCGCTACGGCACGGTCCTGATCGGCATCGACCGCGAACCGGCGGACCTCGACGGCCGCGTCGATCGCCGCGTGGAGCTCATGTTCGACGCCGGTCTCGTCGACGAAGTCCGGGCGCTGCTGGGGAAAGGGCTTCGCGACGGGCTCACCGCGTCGAGGGCGCTGGGCTACCAGCAGGTGATCGCCGCGCTGGACGGTGACGGCGACTTCGTGGCCGCCGCCGAGGCCACCGCACAGGCCACCCGGAGGTTCGTGCGGCGGCAACGTTCCTGGTTCCGGCGTGACAAGCGCATCGAGTGGTTTGACGGCGGCTCGGAGCGGCTGGCCGAGCGCGTCCTCGACGTGGTCGCCCAGTAACCTCAATCCCATGGGCGGCATCGAATTCCTTAAGGGACACGGCACACAGAACGATTTCGTGCTGCTTCCCGACCCCGACGGCCGCCTCGAGCTGACCGAGGCGCGGGTGGCGGCGCTGTGCGATCGCCAGCGCGGTCTCGGCGCCGACGGTGTGCTTCGTGTCGTCCGGTCTGCCGCGCTCGGCGTGGAGGCCGAAGAGTCGGCGGGCGAATGGTTCATGGACTACCGCAACGCCGACGGCTCGATCGCCGAGATGTGCGGCAACGGCGTCCGGGTCTTCGTGCGCTACCTGGTCGATTCCGGTCTCGTGACCGAGCGCGATTTCGTCATCGGCACCCGCGCCGGCGACCGGCCCGTGCGGCTGCACACGGACGGTTCGGTCACCGTGCGGATGGGGCCGGCGACGATCACCGGAACTTCGGTCACCGTGGTCGCCGGGCAGCCGTTCTCCGGGGTCGCGGTGAACGTCGGCAACCCGCATCTGGTGTCGGTCGTCGAGGACGACGTCGACGAACTGGACCTGCGTGACCAGCCGGACTTCGACGAGGACGTATTCCCGGACGGGGTGAACCTCGAGTTCATCAACCTGCTGGGGGACAACGCGCTGAAGATGCGTGTCCATGAACGCGGCGTCGGCGAGACGCGCTCCTGCGGCACCGGCACGGTCGCCGCGGTCGCGGCCGCACTGCACCTCGCGGGCACCGACACCGGCGAAGCGACCGTCGACATCCCCGGTGGCCGGGTGATCGTCGAGGTGCGCCGTGGTGGATCCACCCTGACCGGACCCGCCGAGATCGTCGCGCGCGGCGAACTCGACGAAGCCTGGTGGGCGGGGCTCGGCTCTTAGTGGTCGGTTTCGGAAGTCCTTCGGGGTCTCGACGGCCCAGCTTCCCGCTGGACGTACGGCCGAAAGGCCCGAGTACAACCCGGTACGAGGACC
>NZ_JBFBBY010000187.1:0-13226 GCF_040682875.1 Amycolatopsis sp. NPDC051071
CCGAGTACGACCCGGTACGAGGACGAAGGGCCCACACCACCAGGAACCACCTGGATCACGAACCCCATCGAACAGATTTGCCAGACACGCCCTAGACGGCGGCAGCGTGCTTCCCGCGAGGGACGTCGTCGGCCGCCTGGTCGAGGATGTGGTTCGCGACCCGCTCCAGCGCCGCGTACAGGTCTTCGTATCCCTCGGTGCCCCAGTCTTGGAGCCGTTCGGCGAGCCAGTCCTTCCAGGCTTGGAGGAGCTTGCCGAGTTCGGCCCGGCCCGCCTCGGTCGTCGCCCAGCCGCCGCGCCGATAGGTCAGGTGCCCGGTCAGTTCCAGCTTCGCGAAGGCCGGTTCGAAGACCTCGGGCGGGACGCCGTGGCGCTCACCAATCGCCGTCAGCGACGTCGGCTTGCCCCGCCGTTCCCGCAGCCGCACCTGACCCACACACCACAGCCCGCCGCGGTCCAGTTCGCAGCCGGAGCGGGCCGCGACCATGGCCGTCGCGGCCCGCCCTTCGCGGGCCAGCAACCTGCCGACAGCGCGTTCGAGATCCTGGTCGCGGTCGCTCGGGTCCGGCATCGCGAAGCCGTCACCGAGATCCTGGGCGCCGACCCGCGCGGTGTCTCGCAACGGAACCTCCTTGAGGAAGAACGCCAGCACCAGCGCCACGAGCCCGACCGGCGCGGCGTAGAGGAACACCGAATGCAGGGAATCGCTGTAAGCCTGGATGTAGGGAAGCGACACCGATTCGGGCAGTTGGTGCAGTCCGCTCGGGATCTGCACGATCCGCGGGTCGATCCCCGGCGGCAGCGGGTGTTCCGCGGTCGCCTTCGCCATGTTCGGCGCCAGCTGGTTGGCGTAGATGGTGCCGAAGATCGCCGCGCCGAACGAGGAGCCCATGGAACGGAGGAACGTCACCCCGGACGTCGCCACTCCCAGGTCACGGTAGTCGGCGGTGTTCTGCACGACGATGACGAGAACCTGCATGCTCAGCCCGATCCCCAGGCCGAGCACCGCGAAGTAGAGCGACATCTCCCAGAACCCGGTCGTCGGCGTCAGCCGGGAAAGCAGGTACAGGCCGAGTGTCAGCCCGACCCCGCCGAGGATCGGGAAGATCTTGTACCGCCCCGTTTTGCCGACCAGGTTGCCCGCGATGACACCCGCCACCAGCAGGGCGATCACCATCGGCAGCATCCGGACGCCCGAATCGGTCGCCGAGATCCCGTGTACGTACTGCAGGTAGGTCGGCAGGTACGACAGCGCGCCGAGCATCGCGAACCCGACGACGAAGCTCAGGATGGCCGACACCGTGAACACCGGATTCCGGAACAACCGCATCGGCAGGGTGGGTTCCTTCGCCCGTTTCTCCGCGAAGACGAACAGCACCAGCAGGATCACCGAGCCGATCGACATCCCGATGATCGTCGGCGAGTCCCAGGCGTACTGCGTGCCTCCCCAGCTGGTGACCAGGGTGAGACCGGTCGCGGCGAGCCCGATCAGTGCGATGCCGAGGTAGTCGATCACCGGTTTGGCGGCTGACTTGACCGACGGCATCACGCTCGCCGCCACGATCAGCACGAGCACCGCCACGGGAATGTTGACGTAGAACGCCCATCGCCACGACAGGTGGTCCACGAACAGCCCGCCCAGCATCGGGCCGAGCACGGTGACGACGCCGAAGACCGAACCGAGTACACCCTGGTATTTGCCACGATCCCGCAGCGGAACGACGTCGGCGACGAGCGCCGTGGCCGTGACCATCAGGCCACCCGCGCCAAGGCCCTGGACGGCCCGCGCCACGATCAACCAGATCATGTCGTCCGCGAACCCGCAGAAGAACGAGCCGCCGGTGAACACGATCACCGACAGCTGGAACATCAGCTTCCGGCCGAACAGGTCACCGAGCTTCCCCACGACGGCGGTCATGATCGTCTCGGCGAGCAGGTAGGAGGTGATCACCCACGAGAGATGCCCGGCGCCACCGAGATCGCCTACGATCGTCGGCAACGCGGTCCCGACGATCGTCTGGTCCAGCGCGGCGAGCAGCATGCCGAGCAGGACCGCCGCGAAGATCGCGTTCACCTGCCTGCGGCTCAGCTCGGGCGGGGCGCCACCCGGCCGGACGGCGTCCACGATCGTGGCCATCGGACCTCCCTTGCCTCAGGCTCAAACCTAGGTGCCCGGCGTGGTCTGCTCCACCGTGGACGATCACTCGTTCCGGTGATCCGTCCGGCGAACCGCGCGACGCCGGGACGGGTCGGCATGCCCCCTCGCACCGTCGATGTCTGCGTCAGATGCCACAGAACCCACTTTGCCACTCAAAAGAACCCAAAATGGTCAGAGTCCTTTTCTGGAATTATTGTCGGTGCTCGCAGGTGCCGAAAGGACTCTTTATCGAAACCCATATCCGCTGGAGGGGAGATGTATGCCGAAAACAGTTGGCCAAGATGTTGCTGTCCCAATTAGAGAGCGAAGGTCAGCTCACGCCGCGCCGCACACGGTCGCTGTCCGCGTCTATGAAGGAATTGGGACGTTGAGTGTCCCAATTCCTTCATAGACAAGCCCGAGTCAGGGGTAGTAGCGCGTGACGGACTCCGCGGCGCACGCCGGTTTACCCGAACCTTCGAGTTCGAAGGTGAACGCGCGCACCATCTGCACACCGCCGCGCGGTACGGGCGCGACGTCCAGGACCGACGCGTGCAGCCGTACCCGGCCACCGACCGGGACCGGCGCGGGGAACCGGACCTTGTTGAGCCCGTAGTTCAACGCCATCCCGACACCGGTGACGTGCAGCAGTTCGGCGAACATCGGGATGCACCAGCTCAGCGTCAGATAGCCGTGCGCGATCGTGCCGCCGAACGGTCCGGCCGCGGCGCGCACCGGGTCGGTGTGGATCCACTGGCCGTCGCCGGAGACCTCGGCGAAGGTGTCGATGACGTCCTGCGTCACCTTCCGCCAGGCCGACGTGCCGAGATCGCGTCCTGCCAGTGCTTGGATCTCCTCGATGCCGTTCGCGGTGATCACCGGATCACCGCCGCGGTGGTGGGTGCCGTTTCGTCGGCGCGCTCGTCGTAGTTGGGCCGCTTCAGAAGTGCCAGCATGCAACCGAGTGTCAGCAAGACCTGGAGCACCGCGAACACGATCACGGCGGCGATCGAGCCGGTGACATTGAGCAGGAACTGACCCACGATCGGCGTGGTGCCGCCGAGCAGCGTGCCGCACAGCTGATAGCACAGGGAGATCCCGGTGTAGCGCGCATGCGCGGGGAACCGGCTGGCCAACATGCCCGCGAGCGCGGCGTAGTAGAGGCAGTGCGGGACGGTGGCGACCACGACGCCGACCATCGCCCACGTGTAGTCCCCGGTACTGATCAGCAGGAACATCAGCGGCATCAGCACCAGTTCGGGCAGCAGCATCACCGACACCGCGCGGCGCCAGCTGGTCATCTTCGTCACGATCACCGCACCCCACGGCTGCACCAGGATCTGGGTGATGTTGGCGACCAGGATGATGGTGAGGAAGGAGCTGCGGGTGAAGCCGATGTCCGAGGTGGCCCACGACAGCGCGAAGGTGGACTTGAAGTAGGTGGCGGACAGCCCGATGGTGCAGGCGCCGATGCCGAGCACGATCAGCATCGGGTGATTGCGGACCACCTCGGTGAGCGGCAGCTTGGCGACCTTCTTGGCCTTGATCAGTCCCGCCATGGCCGGGGACTCGGTCACCTTCAGCCGGATGAACAGCCCGACGACGACCAGCAGCGCGGAGGCGAGGAATGGCACCCGCCAGCCCCAGCTGACGAACGCCGCGTCCGGTAGCTGGCTGATGGCGAGGAAGCTGATCGTGCTCAGCGTGTTGCCCACCGGCGAACCCTGCTGGGCGAAGGCGCCGTAGAGGATCGACTTCCCTTTGGGTGCGTGCTCGGAGGCGATGAGCACGGAGCCGCCCCATTCGCCGCCGAGCCCGATGCCCTGGATCATCCTGATGAGCACGAGCAGGATCGGCGCGGCGATCCCGATGGTCGCGTAGCCCGGCAGCACGCCGATCAGGGTGGTCGAGATACCCATCAGCAGCAGCGTGATGACCAACGTCTTCTTGCGGCCGAGGCGGTCACCGATATGCCCGAAGATGATGCCGCCGAGCGGCCGGGCGAGGAACCCGACCCAGAAGGTCGCGAACGCGACCAACGTGCCGAGCGCTCCGTCGAGTTCGGGAAAGAAGACCTTGTCGAACACCAGCGCGGAGGCGGTGCCGTAGATGTAGAAATCGAACCACTCGATGGTCGAGCCGATGAACGCCCCGATGCCCGCGCGTTTCGCGGTCGCGTTCGCGCCACGCTCGCTCGCCGAACCCATGCCGTCTCCTTGGATCGCCGTTGTTCCCGGGCACGGCGACCCCCGGCGCCAACGTCCCTGTTCTGGCCGGAACGATGCCAGCCGCCACCGAGACACGTCCAATACCGAATAGGCCGGTCAGTAAGTGCTGTCGCGTATCAATCGCTGCCGGGTACGGGCGTGGGCAGCGCCTCCTTGGCGACCGTGAGCACGGTCCGCAGCGCCGCGGACGGATTGTCGGCGCGCCAGGCCAGCGCCGCCTGCAGGCGCATCCCTTTGCCGGCGAGGCGCCGGTAGACCAGTCCCGTCTGCTGGATGTGCTGGCAGGACGTCAGTGTCAGCGTTACGCCGACCCCGGCAGCGACCAGTGCCAGGATCGTGTACGAATCCGGTGCCTCCTGGACCACCTTCGGGGTGAAACCGCCGTTGGCGCAGGCCTTGACGGTGGCCTCGCGGACCGTGGAGCCCGCGTTCGCGGGGAAGCTGACGAACACCTCCGAGGCCAGTTCCTCGATGGGGATACGCGGATGCTTGGCCAGCCGATGATCCGACGGCAACGCGCAGATGAGCTCCTCCTCGTCGATCACCCTGGCTCGCACGCCCGGCTGGGTGATCGGCAGGCGTACGAAGCCGAGATCCAGCGAACCGTCCGCGACGCGGTCGAGTGCCACGTTGGCGTAGGTCTGCCCGCGCATCACCAGTTCGAGCCCGGGGTGCGCGGCCCGTACCGCCCTGGTCAGCAGTGGCAGCGACTCGTGGCTCGACGCTCCGGCGAAGCCGACGGTGACCCGGCCGAACTCGCCGCGGCCCGCTGCCTTCGCGGCGCGGGTGGCCAGGTCGAGGTCATCGAGCACGGTGCGGGCAGGCGAGAGGAAGGACTCGCCCGCGCTGGTGAGGCGCACCGATCGGGTGTTGCGTTCGAACAGCGCGACCCCGAGTTCGCGTTCGAGCTGGCGGATCTGCTGGCTCAGCGGTGGCTGAGCCATTTGCAGGCGCTTCGCGGCGCGGCCGAAGTGCAGTTCCTCGGCCACCGCCAGGAAGGCGTTCAGATGACGGAACTCCATGTCGCCCTCGATTATTCTGTGTGCGGTATCAATCTGACCTTAATTCGGTATTGGACTCTGCACAATGCCGACTGGCACGGTGAATCCGTGACCGACAAGACGACCACGATGGCCGAGGCCATTGCCGCCTTCGTCCACGACGGCGACACCGTCGCGCTCGAGGGGTTCACCCATCTGATACCTACCGCGGCGGGGCACGAGATCATCCGGCAGGGCCGCCGCGACCTCACCGTGGTCCGGATGACCGCGGATATCGTCGTGGACCAGATGCTCGCGGGTGGCTGCGTGCGCAAACTGGTGTCCTCGTTCGTCGGCAACTCCTCGGCGGGCTCGCTGGGGGAGCTGCGGCGGCGGATCGAACGTGCCGACCCCGAACCGCTGGAGTTCGAGGAGTACAGCCACTACGGCATGATCGGCCGCTACCTGGCAGGCGCGCAGCGGCTGCCGTTCTACCCGGTGCGCTCGTACGGCGGCAGCGACCTGCCGTCGGTCAACCCCGGCCTCCGCAAGGTGCGCTCGCCCTACGACGACGGCGAGCAGGTCTACGTGGTGCCGCCGGTCAACCCCGACGTGACGATCATCCATGCCCAGCGGGCGGATCGGTCGGGCAACACCCAGGTCTGGGGCCTGACCGGAATTCAGGCCGAAGCCGTGTACGCGGCGAAGAAAGCCGTGGTGGTGGTCGAGGAAGTCGTCGACGACGACGTGATCCGCCGCGATCCCAACCGCACGCTCATTCCCTCGCACGCGGTCGACGCCGTGGTGGCCTGCCCACGCGGCGCGCATCCGTCGTTCGCGCAGGGCTACTACGACCGGGACAACGCCTTCTACCGAGGCTGGTCGGCGATCAGCGCGGATCCGGCGCGCCTGCGTGGGTGGCTGGCGGAATGGGTGCTCGGCACCCGGGATCACCCGGAATACGTGGCGAAGCTGGGGGAGCGTTACTGGGCGGGCCTCGCCGTCGACGACGCACTGAGCCTGCCGGTGAACTACGGGCGGCGAAGGGAAAACACACGATGACGTCCACAAAGGACACCACTTCGTCCGAGCTGCTGTCGGTGGTCGCTTCCCGGGAACTGGCGGGGAAACGCACCGTGTTCGCCGGGATCGGCCTGCCGACACTGGCCGCGTCCCTCGCTCACCTCACGGTCGCGCCGGAGCTGGAGATCGTTTACGAATCCGGGGTCTGCGGTGCACATCCGTCGCATTTGCCGGAAACCATCGCCGACGCCGTCCTGATCACCGGTGCCGAAGCGGTGCTGTCGATGCCCGCGCTCTTCGGCAACGTGCTGCAGGGCGGGCATATCGACGTCGGGTTCCTCGGGGCCGCGCAGATCGACCGGTGGGGGAACCTGAACTCGTCGGTGATCGGCGACTGGGCCGATCCGGCGGTGCGGTTGCCGGGGCCGGGTGGCGCGATGGAGGTGATGGCGAACTCCGGTGAAGTCTTCGTCGTGATGCGCCGCCACGACCCCAGGTCCTTTGTGGACCAGCTGGACTTCTGCACCTCGCCCGGTCCCGACCGCGCGCTGGCCGACGGCATCCGGCCGCTGGGTGCGGGGGTCACCAGGGTGATCACCGACCTCGGCATCCTCGCGCGGCCGGGGGTGGGTGAGCCCCTGCGGCTGGTCGCCGTCCACCCCGGCGTGACGGCAGGCCAGGTGCGCGCGGCCACCGGCTGGCCGCTGGAGGTCGACGGTGACCTGGCCACGATCGAACCCCCGGCCGCGGCCGAACTGCGGCGGCTACGCGAACAAGTCGACCCCGGCCGCGTCTACCTGCGCTGAGGAGTGAACATGCGGATCAGGGTCATCGGAACCGGTGTGATGGGGCGGGGGATCGCGCAGTGGGCGGCGACCGCCGGGCATATCGTCGAACTCGCCGACGCGAGGCCCGAAGCGGTCGGTGAGGCGATCGACTTCGTCGGACGGCTGCTCGACCGCGCGGTCGTCAAGGGGCGTATGACGGAACCGGAAGCGGACGCGGTCCGTACGAGATTCGTGCCGCTGGACGTGGTGTCGGCGCCGGGCGACGTTGACCTGGTGATCGAAGCCGTCCGTGAAGACCTGGAGACCAAGGCCGCCCTGTTCACCGGGCTGGAAGCGGTGCTGCCATCCACGGCGATTTTCGCCACGAACACGTCCTCACTGCCGGTCACGCGGATCGCCGCGACACTGGCCGATCCGTCGCGGCTGGCCGGACTGCACTTCTTCAACCCGGTGCCGTTGATGAAGATCGTCGAGGTCGTCCCCGGCGCGGCCACCCGCCCCGACATCCCCGGCACGCTGGCCGAACTGGTGCGCGCGTCCGGGCATCGCGCGGTGACGGTCGCCGACACCCCCGGTTTCCTGGTCAACCACGCGGGACGCGGACTGGTCACCGAGGCGTTCGCGTTGCTGGAGGACGCCGTCGCCGAACCGGTGGTGATCGACCGGATCGCCCGCGACGTGCTCGGCCTGCGGATGGGTCCGTTCGAACTGATGGATCTGACCGGTCTCGACGTGACGGCCGCCGTCATCGACTCGATCTGGACCGGGTTCCGGCATTCCGACCGGCTGCGGCCCTCGTTCCTCACCCCGAACCGGGTGGCGGCCGGACTGCTCGGCCGCAAGAGCGGGCGCGGGTTCTACGACCACCGCCCCGGCGCCGAGACCATCCCGGAGGTGCCCGCCGCCGTCGTCACCGAGTGTCCACTGTGGATCGCCGGGGCGGGGCCGGACGCCGACGCCTTGCGTGCGGCGCTGCCGGAGACGGTGGACGATCCCACTCCCGAAGCCGTCGTGCTGGTACCGACCTGGGGCACCACGGTCTCGGCGGCGATCGCCGAGCAAGGGCTGCCCGCCTCCCGGACCTTCGGCGTGGACCCGCTTTCGTTCACCACCCGTCGCCGGGTGCTGGCCGTGACACCCGCGTCCGACCCGGACGCGGTCCGCGTGGCCGCCGGCGCGCTCGCGGTGGGCACGGAAGCGGTCTCGGTGGTGCGTGACACCGACGGCTCGGTCGCCCAGCGCCTGCTCGCCTCGATCGTCTCGGTCGCCGCGTCGATCGCGGAACGTTCGCTGGCCACACCGGAGGACATCGACCTGGCCGTCACGGCCGCGTTGGGCTATCCGGTCGGACCACTTGCCTGGGGGGATCGCGTCGGCGCCGGGCGCCTGCTCGACCTCCAAAGCCGGCTGCACGAGAGCACCGGCGACCCGCGATACCGGCCGACGCGCTGGCTGCGGGAGCGAGCCGAACTCGGCCTCCCCTTGACCGCATCCGCTTACCCGCTGGAAAAGGAAACACCATGATTTCACCGGATTTCGGCCTGACCGAGACGCAGCGCGACATCCGCGCCATGGCGGCGCGGTTCGTCGACGACGAGATCGTCCCGCACGCGAGGGAGTGGGATCGCACCGAGCAGGTCGATCGCGGCATCGTGAAACGCCTGGGAGAGCTGGGATTCCTCGGCCTGATGGTCCCGGAGACCTACGGCGGCGTGGACGCGGACATGCTGTCCTACGTCCTGGTGACCGAGGAACTGGGGCGAGGCGACTCCGCGGTGCGTGGCATCGTGTCGGTGTCGCTCGGCCTGGTCACCAAGACCATCGCGACGCACGGTACAGATCAGCAGCGGGAGTACTGGCTGCCCCGCCTCGTCAGTGGTGACGCGCTCGGCTGCTTCGCCCTCACGGAGCCGGGAACCGGCACTGACGCGGCGTCGGTCCGCACCCGCGCCATCCGCGACGGCGGAGACTGGATCCTCGACGGCGGCAAGATGTTCATCACCAACGGCACTTGGGCGCAGGTGGCGCTGACCTTTGCCCGCACCAGCGAGCACGGCCTCACCGCCTTCTTGGTGCCGACCGGCTCGCCGGGCCTGACCGCGAGGGAGATTCACGGCAAGCTCGGACTGCGTGGCCAGGCGACCGCGGAGCTGACCTTTGACTCCGTTCGCGTACCCGACTCGGCAAGGCTTGGCGAGGTGGACCGCGGTCTGGGCATCGCGCTGGGTGCGCTGTCCCGTGGCCGGGTCTCGGTCGCGGCAGGCGCCGTCGGGCTGGCGCAGGCCGCCGTGGACGCCGCCGTCCGGTACTCCACCGAGCGCACGCAATTCGGCCGTCCGATCGCGTCGTTCCAGCTGGTGCAGGAACTGCTCGCCGATTCCACCGTGGACGTCCGGGCGGCAAGGCTGCTCACCCATCACGTGGCGCGGGTCGCCGATTCCGGTGTCCCGCCGAAGGAATACGCGACGGACGCGTCCATCGCGAAGTACCACGCCAGCGAAACCGCGGTGCGCGTCAGCAACAACTGTCTCCAGGTTTTCGGCGGCTACGGGTTCATCGACGAATTCCCGGTGGGCAAGTACCTGCGGGACGCGCGTGTGCTGACCCTCTACGAAGGCACCAGCCAGGTGCAGAAACTCCTGATCGGCCGCGACCTCACCGGCATCAACGCGATGCTCTAGTAGATGGTTGATTCCGTGATAGGAGGCTGGGCCACTCCAACCAGGGGGTCCTGACTGGTTACCCCTCATTGCTACTCGCGACTCCCTGGACCGACTCGCTCGGGGGGTGTCGCGAAGGGCACTCACGCCCCATGTGACCCAAGGGTAGTCGCGATGTCTTGAAGGCCCCCTTTGAGACGTTGATCGTCTCAAAGGGGGCCTTCAGGACATGCCCGCGACCACAGGCGGCTGCCAGGTATGGGTTCGGATGGTCGTGGGTGGCATTTTTTCCGTGAAAACCACGTGAAGCTCAGCGAGGCGCTGTAGCTGCCGTATGTCACGACCGTGGCTCGCACCGAAGGGGCGTGGCGATACGGTCAATCGGACAATTCGGCACAACTGGTGTCCCTTATGGACAGTCAAGGGAAGGGTTCCTTCGCGGGGTTGCACTCACGCGATCTTCACGGAATCACTCATCTAGAGCGCGGGTCGTGGAACCTGCGGCGGTGGTGGTAGCGGGAGGTGGGGATCGAGCGCGACGCCGCCCGTGCGGAGCGTGTCGTCGAGCATTCGCCAAATCCAGCGGGCAAGCAGTCCGGCGCACAGCTCGCCGGGATGGTCCGCTCGGTCGATCTTCCGAACCCTGAGGAGGCCTTGACCTGCGTCGCGGGCATCGGGTCGGAAGCGTGGGACCGGCTGTTCACCGGTCTTGGTGACGCCGTCTCCGTGGTCGACCATGCCACACTCGAAGATGGTGACGGCGCACGACGAAAGATCGTCCGCGACAACATGCCCTTCGGATCGATCTTACGCGGCCGATCCTGCGGTGATCGAAGAGATGCTGAGCCGAATGATCCTCGGCGACCCATCCGGCCGGTCGGAGCGCAAGTTCAGGGGCTCGATCGCGGTCTCCGGACCCGGATGCCGCGGTCCTCCAATCGGGGGAGCACCTCCTGCGCGAAATATTCGAGCTCTGCCAGGTAGTCGACGAACGACACCGTCATGCCGCCGAAACCCGCTCGGTGGAGGCACTCGATCTGGTCGGTGATCTCGTCCGGTGTGCCGATCAGCGGGTAGCTGCCGTGTCCGGCGGCGAACCGGGCCCGGAACGTCTGCAGCATCTGTGGTGTGAACGACTTGGCGTGGAGGCCTTGAAGCCGCATGAGGTTGTCGACGGCGATCCAGTCCGCGTTCTCGTCGGCGTAGTAGCGCAGGTATTCCTCGGCTTCTGCCCGCGTGGGGCGGCATACGACGTGGGCAAGGGTGAACACCCCCGTGTCCCGGTTGTAGCGCTCCCGCGCCTGGGCGCGTACCTGGCGGACGATCCCTTCGCCGTCTTCGGGACCGCCGACGATAGTGAACACGAAGTCGGCATTGCGTGCGGCGAACTCGCGTCCCTGGTCCGAGGAACCCGCGTTGAGCACGGGGAGCGGCCGGTCGTAGGGCTTGGGCAGGCCTTCGACGTGCTGGAGCTGGAAGAACCGGCCGTCGTGGTCGAACGGTTTCGTGGCCCGCCAGATCTTACGGACGATGTCCCACCACTCTTGGGCGAGCGCGTAGCGGTCGTCGTGGCTGTCCGGCAGGTCGACGCCGAAGGCTTCGTACTCGGGTTTGTTCCATCCTGCCACGATGTTGATGCCGGCCCGGCCCTGGCCGATCTGGTCCACTGTGGCCAGTTGCTTGGCCACGACAATTGGATGGTTGAAGGCCGTGTGGACCGTCGAGAACACGAAAATGCGACTGGTGTGGGAAAGCAGGCCCGCCGCGAGCGTGGTCGGATCGAGCACACTCTCGTGGAAGTTGGTCTCGCCGCCGTAGCCGATCCACCGGGCGGCGGGAAGGAGGAAGTCGATGCCGGCGTCGTCGGCCAGCTTCGCCAGCCGCAGGTTGTCCTGCCAGCTACCGGACCAGCGTTCGGGGACCTTGGTCACCGCGAGGCCCGATGAACAGTTCGAGGCGAACACCCCGAGCTTGAACCCTTTGCCATCCGCGATGGCTTTTGCCATGTCCCGCGCCCTAGGAGGCGAAGTCCGGCCGGCCCATCCACCGGTTTCCTGGGGAGTCCGTCTCGGTCAGCAGGTCTGGAGCAGACATGAATCCTCCACAAGTGGCGGTGCTGCCGGAGGGCAGCCTGCTCAGGTTAGCGACCGAATCGGGTCGCCGTTACGCCGAATGGTCTCGGTCACCTGTACGCCCGACGGCCGCGACGTCCTGGTGCCGCAGCAGGAGCGGGTCGCCGATGACGTCCGCACGGCCGCGCACGAAAGCCACACTTGTCACGGAATAACGGCGACGGCGGTGAGCGGAAATGGTAGCCGTGGTCGGACTTTTCTCAAGCTGGACTTCGAGACGTCGTAGGCGAAATGCCGTAGCAGAGGTTCGAGAATTTGGCCCATCAAAGGATAGTGATCGCTTCGAAGTATGATGCGCGAGAGTGAACGATCTCGACAGCGGACGAGTCCTGGCGGACAATCGGATGCGCGCGGCACCTGCAGGCGAAGCCTTGTTGCGCTCAGTTATCTGCTCCCATCATTCGGCGAAAAGGAAAACTATGCATGACGATGATGAGCCAGTAGGTCGGGTGCTCGACAGGCGGCAGGCGTTGATGCTGCTCGGCGCGGTTGGTGCGACACTCACTGTCGCTGGATCCGCCACGGCGAGTGCGACCACCTCCACGGCGGGCACTCCCGAAGTCTGCGCGCTGGATTGTGTAGTCAAACCAGAGCAAATGGAGGGTCCGTACTTCGTCGACGAGCGGCTCAACCGCTCCGATATCCGCAGTGAGCCGTCCACCGGACAACTGGTTCCCGGCACCGCGCTGGCAATCAATTTCACCGTTCAGCAAATTCGTCAGCAGGTGTGCACGCCACTGCCGGCGGCGATGATCGACCTCTGGCAATGTGACGCGTACGGGCTGTACTCTGACATTCCGTCTCAAGGAAGTTCCGGCCGCCGGTTCCTGCGTGGTTACCAGAACACCGACCAATCGGGGGCAGCCCGGTTCACTACCATTCTGCCGGGTTGGTATTCGGGGCGCACACTGCACATCCACGTCAAAATACGCACCGTCGGAACCAACGGCCGTCCCTACGAGTTCACCTCGCAGCTGTACTTCACGCCCGAGTTCGGCGCGGCCTATCTGCGGACCGACCCGTACCGGCGGAAAGGCCCGGCCGACACGACCAACAACCGCGACTCGATCTACCGCAGCGGTGGTGCGCAAATGCTGCTGCGCCCGCAGCAGGCCGGAAACAGCTACACGGCGGACTTCGCAATCGGCCTCGACCTGTCGAACACCCAAGTCGGCAGGCCCGACTAGCTTGAGTTTTAACCTGTTCGGCGGGGTCGTGGGTTGCTGGACTTGGTTTTCTTTCTGTGGTTGGGTTTCTGTCTGTTTGGGCTGGTGACGG
>NZ_JBFBBY010000188.1:0-13225 GCF_040682875.1 Amycolatopsis sp. NPDC051071
TGCTTATACACCCACTTCCACCACCCCCCGATGGCCCCCCCGCCTTCTCTTTTTTCTGCGCGGTGGGTGTTTGTTACAGTTATTTTTGTGTTGGTTCAGGACACATTGTGTCCTGAACGACCCTTTCCTGACATGTGAGTAAGGGATCCGTTGGTACGTCAGATCTCCGGGCACGAACAGCCCGTCGGCAGCACCCGCACCCTCGAGTCCACCGCGGACGGTGCGGTGGTCAAGCGCAGTGTGCTCGCCGGCGGGTTGCGGGTGATCACCGAGCACGTTCCCGCTTCCCGGTCGGTGACGGTCGGCCTGTGGGTCGGCGTCGGTTCGCGAGACGAGCCCGCCTCCGTCGAGGGCGCGGCGCACTACCTCGAACACCTGCTGTTCAAGGGCACCACGAACCGTGACGCCACCCAGATCGCCGAGGAGATCGACGCGGTCGGCGGGGAGTTCAACGCGTTCACCGCGAAGGAGCACACCTGCTACTACGCGCAGGTGCTCGACGAGGACCTGCCGCTCGCGATGGACCTCGTCACCGATGTCGTGTTCGAAGCCCTGTGCACGGACAAGGACGTCGAGACCGAGCGCAGTGTCGTGCTCGAAGAGATCTCGATGCGTGACGACGATCCCGAAGACCTGCTGCACGAGACGTTCGTCGGCGCGATCCTGGGCGACCACGCGCTGGGCCGTCCCGTGCTCGGCAGCGAGAAGTCCATCGTGGAGATGTCCGCGTCGGCGTTGCGCGGGTTCTACCGGCGCCGCTACACGCTGCCGCGGATGGTGCTCGCCGTCGCCGGGAACATCGAGCACGGCCAGGTGCTTCGCTTGGTGCGCAAGGCTTTGCGGGACAGGCTGACCGGCGCGGCGACGCCGGTGCCGCCGCGGGGCGGGCGCGCGCGGATCGCGATGGTGCCGAAACTCGCACTGCACACCGACGACACCGAGCAGGCGCACGTGATGCTCGGCCTGCGTTCGCTGTCGCGGCACGACGACCGGCGGTTCGCGCAGTCGGTGCTCAACGCCGCGCTCGGCGGCGGGATGAGTTCGCGCCTGTTCCAGGAAGTCCGTGAGAAGCGCGGGCTGGCGTACCAGGTGTACTCGTCCGCCGCGAGCTACGCCGACACCGGGCATATGGCCGTGTACGCCGGTTGCCAGCCCGAGAAGCTCGGCGAGGTCGCGGGCGTGATCCGCGAGGTGCTCGAACTCGTCGGCAAGGACGGGCTGAGCGAAGCCGAGGTCGCGCGGGCGAAGGGGCAGTTGCGGGGCGGGCTCGTGCTCGGCCTGGAGGACACGTCATCGCGGATGTCGCGGATCGGCAAGAACGAGCTGAACTACGGCCGGTACCTCGGCGTCGACGACACGGTGGCGCGGATCGACGCCGTCACCACCGAAGAGGTCTGTGCGCTCGCTCGCACTCTGCTGCGTCGCCCTGGTGGCGTGACGGCGGCGGCGGTCGTCGGGCCGTACGCTCACGCCGACGACCTTCCGGACGATCTGCACGAGGTGATCGCATCATGACCGAATCCGCTCCGATCCGCGTCGGCGTGCTGGGCGCGCGCGGCCGGATGGGCCAGGAAGTGGTCAACGCCGTCCAGGGCGCCGACGACATGGAACTCGTCGCCGGACTCGACGCGGGAGACGACTTCTCGGCGCTCAAGCAGGCGCGGGTCGTCGTCGACTTCACCCATCCCGACGCGGTGATGGACAACCTGGAGTTCCTGACCGGCAACGGGATCCACGCCGTCGTCGGCACCACCGGGTTCAGCGAGGAGCGGCTGGCGAAGCTGCGTTCGTGGCTCGCGGCCGACCCGTCGCTCGGCGTGCTCATCGCGCCGAACTTCGCCCTCGGCGCGGTGCTGGCGATGCGCTTCGCCCAGCAGGCGGCACGGTTCTACAACTCGGCCGAGGTCATCGAACTGCACCACAACCGCAAGGCCGACGCGCCGTCCGGCACTGCCGCGCATACCGCCCGGCTGATCGGCGAGGCCCGCGCGGAAGCCGGTCTCGAACCGGGCGACGACGCGACGACGTCCGAAGTGGACGGTGCGCGCGGCGCGCTCGTCGAGAACGTCCGCGTGCACTCGGTCCGGCTGCCCGGACTGGTGGCGCACGAAGAGATCCTGTTCGGCGGCGAAGGGGAAACCCTGACCATCCGGCACGATTCGCTGCATCGCACGTCGTTCATGCCGGGTGTGCTGCTCGGCGTGCGCTCGGTGCTCACGCGGCCCGGCCTGACGGTCGGTCTCGAGAACATCCTCGACCTGTGAGGGCCCGCAATCTCGCGCTGGTGATGACGGCGGCGCTCGCGGTCTACGTCGTTCTGCTGGCAGGCCGCGGGATCGCGTTGCTGCGCACCGGGGAGACGGTGCCGGTGCTCTTCGGCGTCGGCGTCCTGCTGCTGCCGCTGCTCGGGATCTGGATCATCGTGACCACCTGGCGTTCCGGCGTCCAGATCCAGCGGCTTTCGCGGCGGCTGGACGAGGAAGGTGGCCTGCCCGACGTGTCCGACCTGCCCCGTCGTCCTTCGGGCCGGGTGGATCGTGAAGCGGCGGACGCCTGGTTCGACGAGCGCCGGGCCGAGGTCGAGGCGGATCAGGAGAACTGGCGCGTCTGGTACCGGCTGGCTTACGCGTACGAGATCGCGGGGGACCGGAAGCGGGCCCGGGCGACCATGAACCGTGCCGTGGAACTCGAAGCCGCTTCCCGCTCCGACCGCAACTAGAGGACTACTTGCAGGAGACCACCAGAACCGCAACTAGAGGACTACTTGCGGCGGGGCTCAGTAGTGGAACCACCCGGCGAACAGGGCGGGGGAGGCGGCCAGCAGGCTGAACCGCAGCCAGCGCCCCAGGAAACCGGTGGCCAGGAAGCTCGCCAGCGGCATCCGTACCAGCCCCGCGAGCACGCTCGTGGCCATGTACGGCGGCAGGCCGATGATCGAACTCACCCCGTAGGTGCCCAGCATCCAGTGAGGATGCCGGTGACAGCGTTCGCGGAGGGCGTCGAGCCGGGCACGCATCTTCTTGGTGCGCGCCTGCCATCTTTCCCGGCGTGGGGTGGGCGGCCGCTCCCGGTGCAGGCGGTCGTGCAGGGGCTTCGGCAGCTTGATCGTGCCGCGCGCGGCCAGGTAGTACAGCGTCTTCCCGCCGACCTGACCGGCCGCGACGATGGCGCCGAGCAGCAGCCACGGCAGCGTCGGCTGGCTCGCACACAGGCCGATGAGGAACATTTCGACGCTGACCACGGGGAGGATCGCGGAACCGAAGGCGACACCGAACGACAGGAGCAACCAGCCCACCATCGTTGCCTCCCCGTTATCTTCGTTCTTTCCAAGTTATCAGCTGAAATACGTGACGCACTGGGGCCAGCCCCCCGTTCCAGGCTCCGGCCCGCACCAGAAGATCACTTGTCCGTCGGCTCGCGGCCACCTGCCGCTGCCATGCTGGGTTCGTGGCCGACGTGCACGACGCGGTCCGCGGCAAGGCTTTCGCGGATCGCTTCACCGACTTCTGCGCGGCCGTGGTCCGGCGCCTCCCCTTCGGGCTTTCCCGGCTGGTGGCGCCGAGTTTCCTCGGTTTCGCGCTCATCAACGGGTTCACCTTCGGGGTCGACCTGATCCTGCTCATGCTGCTTCGCGGCTGGCTCGGCCTGCCGGTGTGGCTGGCGATCACGCTCGCGTACGGGGTCGCGTTCGGGCTGAGCTTTGTGCTGAACCGCGGCCTGAACTTCCGCTCGCACGCGCCTGTCGGCAGGCAGGCGGTGCTGTACGTCGTCGCGATCGTCGTCAACTACCTGGCGTTCCTGCTCGGCGTCGGCGCGGGACTCGCCGCGCTGGGCGTCGACTACCGCCTCTCCCGGCTCATCGCAGGGGCGTGCGAAGGCGTCTTCATGTACTCGGTGATGCGGTGGGTCGTGTTCGCGAAGTCAGGGAGTGAGCTCGAGGTCGAGGGAGCCGGTGAGCCGGACTTCGCGCACGTTCGTACTGCCGGTGTCGAGAATGCGGACGGTCCCGTCGGGGGACCAGCCCGCGCGGCGGAAGAACCCCAGTGACGCGTGATCGGTCTGGGCGACCCAGCTGATCCCGCGGACGGCGCCGTCCTCGCGCAGCCAGGTGGACGCGTTCGCGAGCAACCGTCCGGCGTGCCCGCGCCGTCCCCAGCGCGGCTCGACCAGCAGCGAGGCGATGAGCGCCGTCGTCGCCGCGTCTTCGGGCAGCGATCCGTCCGCGGCAGCCACTTCGCTCTCCGGGGCCCGGCCCGCGACACAGAAGCCGACGGTGAACTCGCCTTCTGTGGCCAGGAAGACACGCGTGCCCGGGTACTCGATCGTCTCGGCCCAGGTCTTTTCGAGCTCTACGACGTCCAGCGCGGCGACGGCCGCTTCGCCGAGCAGTTCCGTGTAGGCGCTTCGCCAGGTATCGCGCTGGATGCGGGCGATTTCGGGGGCGTCGGACACGACGGCGGGGCGGACTTCGGCGGCGGCCATGCGTGAAACGTACTGGGTCGCCGGAAACTGTCGGTGGCGGATGGCACCATGCGGATGATGAACACTCCGACCATCAGCGGGCCGGTCGCGCGCCGGATCGCCCTGGCCGCCCAAGGGTTCGCCGATGCGCGTCCCAGCGGCGCGGTGACCAGGCGGCATCTGCAGCGCGTGCTGTCGCGAATCCAGTTGCTGCAGCTGGATTCGGTGAACGTCGCGGTCCGCGCGCACTACATGCCGATCTTCTCGCGCCTCGGCACGTACGAGCCCACGCTGGTGGATGACGCGGCTTGGTCCCACTCCGCGCGCAAACCCCGGCTGCTGGTCGAATCCTGGGCGCACGAGGCGAGTCTGCTGCCGGTGGAGGACTGGCCACTGCTGCGGTCCGGGGCGAAACGGATGGGCTGGTGGACGAACTACGCGCGGGTGCTGGAACAGACGCCGCAGCTGGTGGACGACATCCTCGCCGTGGTCAAGGAACAGGGGCCGATCGGCGCCGGCGGCATCGAGCGGGCGCTCGAAGGCGACTCGGCCCGCTACAAACCCTGCGCGTGGTGGGAGCGTTCGGAAGTCAAGAAGGCCTGCGAGTGGCTCTTCGGCATGGGGCAGCTGACCACCGGCACGCGGCGGTCGTTCGAGCGGCTGTACGACCTGACCGAACGTGTCGTGCCACCGGAAATCCTGTCGCTGCGGGTGAGCCCGGAGGAGGGTGCCCGCGAACTGATCACCCGCGCGGCCGTCGCGCTGGGCATCGGCACCGAACCGGATCTACGGGACTACTACCGGCTCGGCCCGGACGTGAGCAAGCGGGCCGTGGCCGAACTCGTCGACGCGGGCGTTTTGGAACCGGTGACCGTGGAGGGCTGGCCCGCGATGGCCTACCGGCACGTCGCGGCGAAGGTGCCACGATCGGTCACCGGCCGTGCGCTGCTGTCGCCGTTCGACCCGCTGATCTGGGAACGCGCCCGCACCCAGCGCATCTTCGACTTCTTCTACCGCATCGAGATCTACGTCCCCGAGCCGAAGCGGATCTACGGCTACTACGTTTTCCCGTTCCTGCTGGACGGTGAGCTGGTCGGCCGCGTCGACCTCAAAGCCGACCGGGCCGCCGGGGTCCTTCGCGTGCAGGGCGCTTTCGCCGAGCCCGAGGTGGACGTCGCGCGGGTCGCGAGTGAGCTGGCCGGGGAACTGCGGCTGATGGCCGAGTGGCAGGGCCTGGACGGGGTCGTGGTGGGGGAGCGGGGCGACCTCGCCCCCGTGCTCGCGCGACTGGTGCGGTGAGCGGGCCACGCTGAGCTGGCTGCGCTCGCGGAAGGCAGGCGGTCGTGGGAGTGGACGGGTTCGTCCATGAAGGATTCGGGACACTGAATGTCCCAAATCCTTCATGGACGCGAGCCCTGGGGCCACCAGGCGAACACTTTGGTGGGCCCGGCCATCGGATCCCCCCGCGCTCCGCGGCTCACTGAGCCGCGCTGGTCACCACCGCGTTGCCGGTCCCGGTCCGCGCCCGCACTTTCAGCGAGACGTCCGAGGGGGCGCTCTCCGCGACTTCCAGCTCGCTGGACACGGAACCGGTCGTCGACGAAAGGTCGACTTCCGCCCGCACCCCACCGCGGATCCCGACCCGGACCTCGCCGGAGCCGGTGTTCAGTTCCAGTGATCCGGAGGCGGCGTCCGCCACCGAGAGGTCGCCGCTGCCGGTGCGGGCCAGGACGTCGCCAGCCACCGCGCCGAGCCAGACGTCGCCGGTGCCGGTCGCGACCGAGGCCGAGCCGCTCACCGAGGACGCCTCGACGTGGCCGCTGCCGGTGCGCAGCTGCAGGCCGGACAGGGTCGGGCCGAGTTTGATGTCGCCGGTGCCGGTGCGGACGATCGCCGAGCCGTCGGCTCGTTCGAGGCCGACCTTGCCGGCGCCGGTCAGGATGTCGGCCCGTCCGGCGGAACCGCTCACCGTGACGTCGGCCGCCCCGGCCCGCACTTCCAGATGCGAGCCGGCGGGGGCCCGGACGGTCACGCCGAGCGGGATGTTCTTCAGCTGCCAGGCCTTCGGCGCGTGAACGACCAGCCGGTTGCCGATCTTCTCGATCCGGGTCTGTGCCACGGCGTCGTCCACCGACGTCCCCTGCGTGCCGCCCAGCTGGTCGCCGAAGCGCTCCCCGACCCAGCTCAGCAGGCTCGTCATGCCGTCGACCCACGGCTGCTGCTCGCCACCGTCGCGGCGGACCTCGGCGCGGATGCCGGGTTCGTCCGACAGTTCGATGGTCACCCGGCCGACGGCCAGGTTCACGTCGATCTCGATCGGGCCGTCGGCTTCGAAGTCTTCGATCCGCACGGACTCTTCACCCGCGGGAGTGGTTTCCTCGGTCATTTCCGTCCCCTCAGCCCTGGACCCAGCCGTGCAGGCGCGAACCGGCACCGCCGTCCGGCTTCTGCTTGTACTGCCAGTGCTCGCTTGCGCTCTTGCCCAGCGCCCCCTGGACGGCCTGCGAGACGAACGTGTTCAGCGAAACGCCCTGTGAGGCGGCTGCGGCTTCGGCCTGACCCTTGACCTGCTCGAACAGGCGGAGCGTGATCCGCGTGATGTCGCCGGTGTCGATCTTGGGTGCGCGCGGTGTCTCTCGCGGCGCCTCCTGGCGCGGCGCGGACTGCTCGGCGTGCTCCCCGGAACCGGTGACGACGACGCGTACGTCGCGCCCGTCGAGCCGGACGTCGACGACGTGCCCCGGCAGCGCCGAAGTCACTTCGGCGGCCAGGTCGGCGAGGGCGTTCATGATGGTCAGTCGAACGGCCGGCTCCAGTGCCGACGACAGCAGCGCGGCGGCGCGCCGCGTTTGCTCGTCGCCGGCCGAAGCCGTGTTCGCGAGGTCCTCGCGAAGGCTTGTGATGTACGGCGTCAGGTCCATGACACCACTATGACGTCATTCGTGACGTCGGTCAAGGACGCCGTGACGTCACCATGATGTCGCCGGGGTGTCAGAGAGGGCTGCGGTTACGCTGCCTGGAGTCGTGGAGCAGGGGTCGAAAGGGAGTGCGAACGTGGCCGAAACCGTGTCACCCAGGGTTCAACTGATCGCGAAGACGGAGTTCTTCCCGCCGTCGGACGTACCGTGGTCGACCGACGCCGACGGTGGTGAGGCGCTGGCCGAATTCGCCGGCCGGGCCTGCTACCAGTCCTGGAAGAAGCCGAACCCGAAGACGGCGACCAACGCCGGCTACCTCGAGCACATCATCGACGTCGGTCACCTGTCGGTGCTGGAGCACGGTTCCGTCAGCTTCTACATCACCGGGATCTCCCGGTCGCTGACGCACGAGCTGATCCGTCACCGGCACTTCTCCTACTCGCAGCTCTCGCAGCGCTACGTCCCGGAGCGCAACGCCGCGTTCGTCGAGCCCGAGGTCATCGCGCAGGACCCGGAGCTGCACGCGAAGTTCCTCGCCGCCTCGCAGGCCGCCGTCGACGCCTACACCGAGCTGCTCGCCGGGCTGGAGGAGAAGTTCGCCGACGTGCCGAGCGGGACCCTGCGCCGCAAGCAGGCTCGCCAGGCGGCCCGCGCCGTGCTGCCGAACGCGACCGAGACCCGCATCGTGGTCACCGGCAATTACCGCGCCTGGCGGCACTTCATCGCCATGCGTGCCACCGAGAGCGCCGACGTCGAGATCCGCGCCCTGGCCATCGACTGCCTGCGCGAGCTGCAGAAGGCTTCCGGCAACGTCTTCGCCGACTTCACCATCTCCGCGCTGCCTGATGGCACCGAGATCGCTTCAAGCCCGAAGGTTCTCGAAGGCTGATGCGCCGCCTCGCGATCGATGTCCGGCCCGGCGAGTACGTGGTCGCCCGCCTCGCCCCGGACGCGCCGGTTCCGGCAAACCTGCTCGACCCCGGTGAGCCCGTGCTGATCTCGGTCACACGGACGCCGGAGGAGCTTTCGGTGATCTGCCCTGCCGGTCTCGCACCGTCCGGGGCCACCGTCGAGGAGGGCTGGCGGCTGCTGACCGTCCGCGGGCCACTGGCGTTCACGCTGACCGGCATCATCGCGGCACTGTCGAGCGAGCTGGCGGCCGCCGGGGTGGCGTTGTTCTCGCTGTCCACTTTCGACACCGACCACGTGCTGGTCCGGGCTCCCGAGCTGGAGCGCGCGGTGAAGGCGCTCCGGGAGTCCGGGCACGACGTCACGGTCTGATTTTCAGCGGCTGGAGAAGGAACCTTTCGGGGCGCGAACGGGTCCGAGTCAGCAACCTGCGCGAACCGAAGGAGCGCCGACACCTTGACCGACGAACAGACCCGTGCGTACGGGCCGCCACCCCAGCAGACGTACCAGGCCGCCGGCGCGCGGATCGTCGCCGGCCGTTACGCCCTGCTGGGCGAGCTCGGCCGCGGCGGGATGGGCATCGTCTGGCGCGCGCAGGACCAGGTGATCGGCCGTCAGGTGGCGATCAAGGAGCTGAAGTTCGCGGACGCCCCCGAGGACGCCTCGGTGCTGTCGGAGCGGATGTTGCGCGAGGTCCGCGCCGCCGGGCGCCTCAACGACCCCGCCGTCGTCACCGTGTACGACGTCGTCACCGAGGGCGGCGCCACCTTCATCGTGATGGAGCTGGTCGAGGCGCCGACGCTGGCCGAGCTGGTGCGTGAACGCGGTCCGATGCCCGCGCAGCAGATCGCGCTGGTAGGGGAGCGGGTGCTGTCCGCGCTGCGGGCCGCGCACGCCGCCGGGATCGTGCACCGCGACGTCAAACCGGCGAACATCATGGTCGCGCCGGACGGCCGGGTGAAGCTCACCGACTTCGGCATCGCGCACGCCACCGACGATCCACGCCTGACCACCAGCGGCATGATCGTGGGCTCGCCCGCGTTCATGGCGCCGGAGCGGGTCGAAGGCCGCGACGCGATGCCCGAATCCGACCTCTGGTCGCTGGGCACGACGTTGTTCTTCGCCGCGGAAGGCATCGTCGCGTTCGAACGGTCGACCACCGCGGCCACGTTGCACGCGATCATGACCGAGGCGCCGTATCTGACCAGGGTCCAGGGCCCGCTGGCCGCCGCGATCCTCGGCCTGCTGGTCACGAAGCCCGAAGCACGGATGTCGTACGACCAGGTGCGCAGCCTCCTTTCGGCCGCGCAGGGCGTGCAGGCCCAGCCGACCCCGCCCTCGGGTGGCACGGCGATGCTGCACCCCGGCCAGCCGATGACCCGGCTCGCGCCCGCCCCGGCCAAGCGGAACCTGCGGCCTCTGTGGCTCAGCCTGGCCGCGGTCGCCGTGGTCGCGGCCCTGGTCGGCGGGATCTTCCTCGGCCGCTGGATGGCCGCGCCCGAGGGGAACGCGCAGGCCCAGCCGACGCTCACCTACGGCATCAACGGCCAGCTCAAGATCGATCTTTCGGGTGATTGTTACAACGTCCCGCTCGCGGCGAATGTCACGATGAACAACGAGACCAGCGGGACGTGTAACAAGAATCACTTGGTCGAGGTCTACGCGAAGGGCGACCTGCTGAACGTCGAGTCGGCGAGCGACAAGGAAGCCGCGACCGTCGCGTATCCCGGTGCCGAAGTGGTGAACCGCATCGCCGAGGCGATCTGCTCGGCCACCTTCAACTCGGACGCGGTGCCGTCGCAGCGGCGGCCGGGGCTCTACTGGCGTGCCGTCGTCCCGACCGAGGCGGAGTGGAACCGGCCGCTGAGCAAGGACGACAACGACTACTCGCGCGAGTACCTGTGCCTGCTCGCCAAGACCGACGGCGGTCAGCTCACCTCGCAGATCACCACCAAGGTCAAATAGCTCACGCCAGAGTTTGCGCCGAGTTCGCCTTCGTCGCGGAAAATCTCCCGCATTCTCGGGAACGACCACGTCGGCAAGGGGTTCGAGGTTCGCAGGAGGTACCTTCACACCATGTCCACTCCACCCACCGCAGCGCCGGGAAGACCGTTCGGGCGCGTGCTCACCGCGATGGCCACCCCCTTCGACGCCGACGGGGCGCTGGATCTGAAGCGGGCGCAGGAGCTGGCCGAACACCTCGTGGAACTGGGCAACGACGGTCTTGTCGTGAACGGCACGACCGGGGAAAGCCCCACCACGACCGACGCCGAAAAGGCCGAGCTGATCCGTGCCGTCGTCGAGGCGGTCGGTGACCGCGCGACCATCGTCGCCGGGGCCGGCACGAACAACACCGCGCACAGCATCGAGCAGGCGAAGCAGGCCGAGCAGGCGGGCGCACACGGCCTGCTGGTCGTCACGCCGTACTACTCGCGGCCCAGCCAGGCCGGGATCTACGCGCACTTCACCACGGTCGCCGACGTCACCGAACTGCCGGTGATGCTCTACGACATCCCGCCGCGGTCGATCGTCCCGATCGAGGTCGACACGCTGCTGCGGCTCGCGGAGCATCCGCGCATCGTCGCGGTCAAGGACGCCAAGGGCGACCTGATCGCCGGTTCCGAGGTCATCGCGCACTCGCAGCTCGCCTACTACTCCGGTGACGACGGTCTCAACCTGCCGTGGGTCGCCGTCGGCGGCGCGGGCGTGGTCAGCGTGATCGGGCACGTCGTCGCGGGCCGGATCCGCGGCATGATGGACGCCTACGAATCCGGCGACACCTCCACCGCGCGTACCAACCACCGCGGCATGCTGCCCGTCCTGCGGGCGATGTCCCGGGTCGGCGGGGTCGCCTTCACGAAGGCGGCCCTGCGGCTGCGCGGGCTCGACATCGGCGACCCGCGCCTCCCGATCGTGGCCCCCACCGACGAGCAGCTCCAGGCGATTTCCGCCGATCTCGCCCAGGGTGGCGTGCCGCTCGGCGAAAGCGCCGCCAGTGACTGGCATGGTGCTCGGGTGGCACAAGCAGATTCAGCGGCGGCCTATACGGCGCCGACCTCACATACCAGCGTTGGGACCATGCCTCGGTGACCTCTCTGCCAACCGGACCCGGACCGACCACGCCGCCGCCGGCGCTGCCCGAAGGCGCCTTGCGCGTGGTCGCGCTCGGCGGGATCGGCGAAGTCGGCCGCAACATGACCGTCTTCGAATTCGGCGGCCGACTGCTGATCGTCGACTGCGGGGTCCTCTTCCCCGAAGACGACCAGCCCGGCGTCGACCTGATCCTGCCCGACTTCAGGGCGATCGAAGACCGCCTGGAAGACATCGACGGCCTCGTCCTCACCCACGGGCACGAGGACCACATCGGCGCCGTCCCGTTCCTGCTGCGGCTGTTCCCGGATCTCAAGATCTACGGCTCCCGTTTCACGAACGCGCTGCTTTCGGCCAAGGCCAAGGAGCACCGCCAGCGGCCGAACCTGATCGAGGTCCGCGAGGGCGAACGCCGCCAGGTCGGCGCGTTCGACCTGGAGTTCTTCGCGGTCAACCACTCGATCCCGGACGCGCTCGCGGTGGCCATCCGCACCCCCGCGGGCGTGGTGCTGCACACCGGTGACATCAAACTCGACCAGCTGCCGCTCGACGGACGGCTGACCGACCTCGCCGGGTTCTCCCGGCTCGGCGACGAGGGCGTGGACTTGTTCTGCGTCGACTCGACCAACGCCGAGGTGCCCGGGTTCGTCATGCCGGAGCGTGACATCGGCCCGGTGCTCGACGACGTCGTCCGCCGGGTCGACCAGCGCGTCATCGTCGCCTGTTTCGCGAGCCACGTGCACCGCGTGCAACAGGTGCTCGACGCGGCCACCCGGCATGGCCGCCGGGTCGCGTTCGTCGGCCGCTCGATGGTCCGGAACATGGGCATCGCCGCCGATCTCGGCCTGCTGAACGTGCCGGACGGCCTCCTGGTCAACCTGGACCAGGCGAGCGACCTGCCCGAGAGCAAGGTGCTGTTCGTCTCGACCGGTTCGCAGGGCGAGCCGCTTTCGGCGCTTTCCCGGATGGCACGTGGCGAGCACCGGCAGATCTCGATCCGCGCGGGCGACACCGTCGTGCTGGCCAGCTCGATGATCCCGGGCAACGAGACCGCCGTGTTCGGCGTCGTCAACGGCCTCACCCGGCTCGGCGCGAACGTCGTGCACCAGGGCAACGCCAAGGTGCACGTGTCCGGGCACGCGTCGGCGGGCGAGCTGCTGTACCTGTACAACGCGGTGCGCCCCAGCAACGTCATGCCGGTGCACGGCGAGTGGAAGCATCTGCGTGCCAACGGTGAACTGGCCGTGCGTACCGGCGTCGCGCCGGAGAACGTGGTCATCGCCGAAGACGGTGTCGTGGTCGACCTCGTCGACGGCAAGGCGAGGCGCACCGGACGTGTCGAGGTCGGGCATGTCTATGTCGACGGCCTCTCGGTCGGCGACGTCGGCGAGTCCACCCTGTCGGATCGGCTCGTGCTCGGTGAGGGTGGCTTCATCGCGATCACGGTCGCGGTGGACACCAGCTCCGGCCGGGCGGTCACCAGGCCGACCGTGTCCGGGCGCGGGTTCTCCGACGACCCGAAGGCCCTCGATGCCGTGGTCCCGATGGTGGAGATGGAACTCGCCAGGACAGAGGCCGAGGGCATCACCGACACGCACCGCATCGCGCAGGCCGTGCGCCGCGTCGTCGGCCGCTGGGTCGCCGACACCTACCGGCGCCGTCCGATGATTGTGCCGACGGTCATCCCCGTCTAGCTCCGAACGCGCGAGTGTCCCCGACGCTCGTGAGTGTTTTGGGTCGTTCTAACGACCCAAAACACTCACGAGACCCGACCCCCTCGGTACCGGCGCCCGTGTGCTCGCCTGAGGTACATGAAGGCCCCCTTCCTTGCGCTAGGCGCAAGGAAG
>NZ_JBFBBY010000189.1:0-13210 GCF_040682875.1 Amycolatopsis sp. NPDC051071
CCCCGCAAAACACTGGACTGGCTTACACCCCAAGAAAAACTCAACCTGCTACTGTCCTAAATAGAGCATGTTGCGACGACCGCATGAATCCGCCCAACCCAAAACACTCACGACCACCGTGACCCTTACGACCTCAGTTGCCGAGGGCGCCGATGTTGTCGTTCGCCTGCGCGACGCCGTAGCCTTCGGCGCTGGCTTCCTTGATGAGCTTGCCGTCGACCTCGATGGTCACCTTGATCGCGCCCTTGCCACCGCCCTGCGCCAGGATGCTCACCATCTGCAGTGCTTCGCCGCCCGGAAGCTTGATGGTCTTCTCCCACGGGAGCTTGACGTTGGCTTCCTGGCTGCTGGTGGTCATCCCGTCGGTCGTGTAGGTGATGTTTCCCGCCTTGGCGCCACCGGTCCCGGTCACTCGGTAGACCACGGTGTGCTCGCCTGCCGCTTGCTTGGCGGGCTCCTGCGGGGGCGCCCCCGCTTCGTTGCCCGGCGATGCGCCAGGCACCGAAATGGGTGCTGTCGGGAGCGTGTTCGCGGCGTCCACGACGGCTTTGCTGAACGCGACGGTCCACAGGATGCACACGATCAGGCCGAGCGCGGACAGGACGACACCGGCCAGCGCGAGACCTTTGTTGGTCGCCACGCCGCTTCGCGCGCGGGAAAACCCGATCGCGGCGAGAATGAGGCCGACGATGACCAGCGGCCAGGCGATGACACCGACGAACGGAATCGGGGAGAAAAGCAGGCCGACGAGGCCGAGGACGAATCCCGCGGTGCCCAATCCGTTACGTGGAGGCGTGCTTACGGGTGCCGCCTGAGGGGGGTACGGCGAGGGAGTGGTCACGATGATCCTTTCGCATGTCTTCGCGTGGAGATCGCCGTGGCGTATTCCCGTGTTACTTCATTCCTGTTCTTCGGTGAGGATTTTACGAAGTCGCGTCAAAGCGCGGTGCTGAGCCACCCGTACCGCGCCCGCGGTTGAACCGACCACAGCGGCGGTTTCTTCCGCGGACAAACCGACGACGATCCGCAATACGACGATTTCCCGCTGCTTGTCCGGCAGGATTCGCAGCAATTCGCCCATCCGGTCGCTTAATTCGTTGTGCAGTGTGTGCTGTTCCGGTCCGGCGGAATCCGAGACGCCGTCGGGGATTTCGGCGACGGGCTCGGAACGGTTGCGGGCGGCGGCACGGCGCGCGTCGGCGACCTTGTGGTGCGCGATGCCGTAGACGAACGCGAGGAACGGCCGTCCGCGTTCGCGGTAGGCGGGCAGCGCCCGGAGGATCGCCAGGCACACCTCCTGCGCGACGTCGTCCGCCGAGGCGTACGTCCGTTCCTGTCTGCCGACCCGCGCCCGGCAGTACCGGACCACGAGCGGGCGGATGGTGGTCAGCAGCTGGTTCAGCGCTCGCGGGTCGCCCTGGCCCGCGGCCTCGACGGGCCCGTCGAGGGAGTACCAGTGGGCCGGGGTCACCGGTTCGGGCTCGGCCCCCGCCGGGGCACCCGGCTCCACCAGGGCGAGCTCACGGATCATCGCGCGGTTCTTGATCCGGGACAGCGTGTCCTCGACGTCGAGCCCCACCCGCAGCGCGTCGACGAAGGCGCCGTTGGCGTTGTCCAGGCTGTCGACGAACCCGGGATCGTTCTCCTCCAGGCGGCTCCGCGCGTGCCGCAGTGTCGCGCCGACGGCCTCGTCCGCGATTCCGAGCACCCCGGCGATCTCGCCGGGGGTGAAACCGTCCAGTGACCAGGCCATCCCGAGTTGCTGGCGTTTCGGGAGCCGCCCCAGGATGGTCAGGACGGACGACGCCTCATCGGCGAGGGTGGCGAGCTTGTCTTCCCTGGCGGCGTCGGTGAACGCCCAGTCCGCCCGCACCGCGGTCTGCTCTTTCGCCCGCCGGTGCCCGACCCGGCGAACCCATGACTTCGGATGGGTGATGGTCCGCCAGTCCTCGTAGGCGTTGAGCATCGCCTCCGCCGCCGCGTCCCGCGCCGGGTCGAGTGCGAACCCGGCCTTGCACAGAAAGCCGGTGAGCAGCGGAAAATCGGCGTGGAAGAACTCGTCGAACTCGTCGTGGCCCATCACCCGCACTCACCGCTCTCAGCCGCCGGACGAGATTGCCCTCACAGGACAGGTGCAGTGAGCGGGCCGCTGAGTGTAACGATCCGATCAAGGTGATCCGCCGCCGCTGCCACACCGGGTACCTGGATGGAGACCCGGCAATCCGATGGGGAAGTCGTTTGACGGGGAATGGACCATTAGGGATAAGGAGGTGATAGGAAAATGGAAATGATGATGGCAGGCGATCTGAGCGAGGCCGCTTGCCGAGGTGAGGATCCAGAACTGTTCTTCCCGGTCACCGAAACCGGTCCCGGCGCACGGCAGGTGACCAGGGCGAAAGCCGTCTGCGCGCGGTGCCCGGTCACTTCGGCCTGCCTGGCCTACGCCTTGGACAACGGACTCGCGCATGGCGTTTTCGGCGGGTTGACCGGCAGCGAACGGCGCCGTCCGCTTCGTGTCCGCAGCGCGGCCTGAAACCACGAACTCGCGCAACCGAATTTCCATCGTTGATTTCGTGCGCGAAAAAAGAGGGGCCCGGTTCGGGTGAACCGGGCCTCTCTCGTGCGGGGGTCAGACGCCCGCGGTCTCCTCGGCCAGTCGTTCGTTCCCCGACTGGGTCTTCAGCGGTTTGTGCTTGAGGAACGCGACGGCGACGATCACCAGCAGCGCGATCGGCGCGCTGATCAGGAACAATTCGCTGGTCGCCTCGCCGTACGCGGTGCGGACGACGTTCGCGACCGGTTCGGGCAGCGTGGCGATGTTCGGTACCGCGCCGCCTTCGCCGCCGCCGGGCAGCGGGCCGAGGCCGTCGGTGATCAACGCGGTGACCCGGTTGGCGAGCACCGCGCCCAGCGCGCTCACCCCGATCGAGCCGCCGAGGCTGCGGAAGAACGACAGCGTCGACGTCGCCGTGCCGAGATCCTGCGCGTCGACCTCGTTCTGCGCCACCAGTACGAGGTTCTGCATCAGCATGCCGACGCCGATACCGAGGACCATCATGTACGCGCCGAGCACGACGAGGTTCGTCTTCGCGTCGAGCGTGCCCAGCAGGGCAAGGCCGGCGGTCATCAGCACCGCGCCGGTCAGCAGGTGGCTCTTCCACTGGCCGGTCCGGCTGATCAGCTGGCCCGAGATCGTCGAGGACAGGAGGAGACCGAAGATCATCGGCAGGCTCAGCAGCCCGGCCACCGTCGGCGACTTGCCGAGTGAAAGCTGGAAGTACTGCGACAGGAACACCGTCCCGCCGAACATCGCGACACCGACGAGGAAACTCGCGAGGGTGGTCAGCGTGATCGTGCGGTTGCGGAACATGCTCAGCGGCAGGATCGGCTCGGTCACCTTCGACTCGACGTAGACGGCGAGGGCGAGGATCACCACACCGGCGGTCACCAGGCCCACCGTCCACCAGGAGCCCCAGGCGAACTGGTGCCCGGCCAGCGACGACCACACCAGCAGCGTCGAGACACCGGCCATGATCAGGAACGCGCCGAGGTAGTCGACCTTCACGTCACGCCGGATCGTCGGCAGGTTCAGGGTGCGCTGCAGCAGGAGGATCGCCGCGATCGCGAACGGGACACCGAGGAAGAAGCACCAGCGCCACCCGAGCCACGAGGTGTCCACCATGACCCCGCCGATCAGCGGGCCCGCGATGGTACCGACGGCGAACACGGCACCGAAGACCCCCGAGTACTTCCCGAGTTCACGCGGCGAGACGATCGCCGCCATGATCACCTGGGCGAGCGCGGTCAGCCCGCCTGCCCCGATGCCCTGCGCGACCCGGCTGCCGATCAGGAGCTCGATGTTGCCCGCGAACCCGGCGACCAGCGAGCCGACCACGAACAGCCCGAGTGACAGCTGGATCAGCAGTTTCTTGTTGTACAGATCGGCGAGTTTGCCCCAGAGCGGGACGGTCGCGGTCATCGCGAGCAGTTCGGTGGTGACGACCCAGGTATAGGAGGACTGCGAACCGCCGAGTTCGGAGACGATCCGCGGCAGCGCGTTCGCGACCACCGTCGAGGCGAGGATGGCCACGAACATGCCCATCATCAGGCCGGACATCGCTTCGAGAACTTGTTTCCGGCTCATCGAACCGGCCGAAGCCTCCGGTTCTCGTGGTTCGCTGGTGGATACGGACATGGTGGTCCCCCTTCGTATTCTGTGGTGCCGTGCGCGTCAGTGCGCGCGGCCGCCGGGCTCCGGGAGCCCGGCGAGAAGCATTTCGACGGCTTGGTCCAGCAGTTCGAGTGCGGACACCCGGCCGTCGTGCTGGTACCAGAGAATGAGTGCGGCGTTGACCGCGCCGCCGAGCGTGGCCAGCAGCAGGGCCGGGTACAGCTCCGCCTTGGGATCGACACCGGCGCGGAGCGCGATCGCCTCGATCGTCGGCCCGATGGTCTCGTGGTTCATGGCCACCGCGCGCGAATGCAGGGTGGCGTTCTCCTGGATGGCCTTCATCCGGCCGAGCCACTCTTCGCGGTTCTCGTCGACCTGGGCGAATTCTTCTTTGACAGCGTCGACGAAGGCCCGCGCCGTGCCGATTTCCTTCGGGGTGGCAAGGAATTTCTCGATGGTGCGCTGCGACCGTTCGGCGTAGTCGGCGTTGGCGATCACCACAGCGTCCTCTTTGGACGCGAAGTAGTTGAAGAACGTGCGCGGCGAAACCCCCGCCGCCGCGCTGATGTCCTCGACCGTCACGTTGTCCAGACCACGATCGGCGACGAGCCGGACGGCGGTGGTCGCCAGCGCGCGGTGGGTTTCCAGCCGCTTGCGCTCGCGAAGACCCTTGACGGGTTCGGTCATGGACGCCACGATACGGCAAAGAATGCAGAGACTGCAAAATTGCAGTTTGTGAACCGTGCCACTGCCCGTCGGCGATGCGTGACCTGGCAGACTGCGCCCGTGAGCGGAACGGTGCTGGTACTGGGCGGGCGCAGCGAGATCGGCCTCGCGGTCGCGGAGCGGCTCGCCAAGGGCGGGGCGGGCAAGATCGTGCTGGCCGCACGGCGGAGCGCGGATCTTGGCGCGGAGTCCGAGCGGCTGCTGGCCGCGGGTGCGGCGACGGTCGGCACGGTGGAATTCGACGCCGACGACCTCGACGGGCACGGCCCGTTCCTGGAGAAGGTCGTCGCGGAGCACGGGCCGCTGGAAGTCGTCGTCACCGCTTTCGGGGTCCTCGGCGACCAGGAACGCGCCGAAGCGGACGCCGCGCACGCCGTCGCGATCGTGCACACCGACTACGTGGCTCACGTGAGTGTGCTGACGCGAGTGGCCACTGTGCTTCGTGGGCAAGGCAGCGGAAGTCTCGTCGTGTTCTCGTCGGTCGCCGGGGTGCGGGTGCGGCGCGCGAACTACGTCTACGGATCGGCCAAGGCGGGTCTCGACGGTTTCGCGAGCGGCTTGGCCGACGCCCTGCATGGCACCGGCGTCCATCTGCTGCTTGTCCGGCCAGGGTTCGTGATCGGCAGGATGACCGAGGGCATGTCGCCGGCGCCGTTCTCGAGCACGCCCGATCAGGTCGCCGACGCGACGGTCGCGGCACTTCGGAAACGCCGGGATACCGTGTGGGTGCCGGGACTGCTGAGGCTGGTGTTCGCGGTGATGCGCCTGGTGCCACGGGCGATCTGGCGCCGGATGCCCCGCTGAGGAAGCGGAGCGCGGTCGAGTCGGCACACGCTGTCGCGATCGGTTGTCTGCTTGATCACTTTCGCTGGTCTAAACGGGCTTTAAGACGCAGTCATGACAAGTTTCTCAGCTGATTCCCAGCTAACACGGTGATCCTCGAAGGCGGGGGATCATTCACGGAAGCGGGGAGAAGGTCGTGCTGCTCACGTCGCGAGGACGGCGGATAGGCGGCCGCGTCGCACTGGGCCTGGTGTCGACGGCCGTGCTGGGGGTCACGGGATTCGCGTGGACCCAGTTGAGCCGGTTGAACGAAGGGATCGTCACGGCCGATGTGATCGCACCCTCGGCCCAGATGCCCGACGGCCCGCCCGGCGAACCGCTGAAGGTGGCGCAGAACATCCTGCTCGTCGGAATCGACTCACGCACGGACACCAACGGGAACCCGTTGCCACAGAACGTGCTCGACGCGTTGCACGCCGGAGCCGGAAACGCCGGCGGCGACACCACCGACACCATGATCGTGGTCCACATCCCGGCGGGTGGCGCCGCGGCGACCGCCATCTCCATCCCACGCGATTCCTATGTGGACATCGCGGGCGGGTTCGGGAAGCACAAGATCAACTCGGCGTACAGCCGCGGCAAGAACGCCGCGATGAGCTCGCTGCGCACGCAGGGCCTGTCCGGCGCCCAGCTGGAGGTCAAGGCCAACGAGGCGGGCGCGAAACTCACGATCCAGACGATCGAGCAGTTCACCGGGCTGTCGATCAACCACTACGCCGCGGTGAACCTTGCCGGGTTCTCGGCGCTGAGTGAGGCCATCGGCGGCGTTGAGGTCTGTCTCAAGGCACCGGTGCAGGACAGGTTTTCAGGGGCTTCGTTCCCGGCCGGGAAGCAGCTGCTTTCGGGACCGCAGGCGCTCGCTTTCGTACGGCAGCGGCACGGGCTGCCCAGCGACCTCGACCGCATCGCGCGGCAGCAGGCGTTCCTTTCGAGTATGGCCAAAACCGTCCTGGACGCCGGGACGTTCACCGACCCCCTGAAGCTGAGTGGTCTCGTCGGGGCGATCCAGGGAGCGGTCGTGCTCGACCGTGGCTGGGACATCCTGAGCCTCGCGCAGCAAATGCGGGGGATGAGCTCGGGGGCACTGAAGTTCCAGACGATCCCGGTACAGAGCCTTTCGCTGCCGACGCCGTCCGACGGTGACGCCGTCAAGGTGGATCCGGCCGAGGTGCGGGCGTTCGTGAAGACCGCCCTGACGTCGACGAGCGTCGCGGCGGTGGGGGAGCCGACGGGCGGGATCGGGATCAAGCCGGTGGCGGCCATTTCTTCTTCGTCCGCTCCGCCTTCGTCCACTTCACCGCCTTCGTCCACTTCACCGGCCGGCTGCGTGAACTAGAAGTCGTCTCATGCGTGCTTGAAAGTCGATCATGCGTGCTTGAAAGTCGATCATGCGTGCTTGAAAGTCGTCTCATGCGTGCTTGAAAGTCGATCACGCGTGCTTGAAGGCGGATCTCACGAGATCCGCCTTCAAGCACGAATGATCGACCTTCAAGCACGAATGATCACACGAAGGCGCTTTGGCCGGTGATGGCCTTCCCGACGATCAGCGTGTTCATCTCCCGGGTGCCTTCGAACGAGTAGATCGCCTCGGCGTCGGTGAAGAACCGCATGATGTCGTTGTCCAGCACGATCCCGTTGCCACCGAAGATCTCCCGGCCCCAGGCGACGACCTCCCGCATCCGCGAGGTCACGAACGCCTTGGCCAGCGACGAGTGCTCGTCCTTGAAGATCCCCGCGTCCTGCAACCGCGCGAGCTGCACCAGCATGCCCCACGACGCGGTGATGTTGCCGAGGCTCTTCACCAGCATGTCCTGCACCATCTGGAATCGCGCGATCGGACGGCCGAACTGCTTGCGCTCCTTGGCGTAGTCCAGCGCGAGTTCGTAGGCGCCGATCATCACGCCCAATCCTTGCCAGGCAACGCCGCCACGGGTCGCGCGCAGGATCTCGGCGACGTCGCGGAACGAGTTGATGCCCTGCAGCCGGTTGGCCTCCGGCACCCGGACGTCGGTCAGCGTGATCTCCGCGTTCTCCACGATCCGGAACGCGAACTTGTTCTCGATCTTGACCGGGACGAATCCGGGTGAGTCCTTCTCGACCACGAAACCCTTGACGTTGTTGTCATCCTCGTCGCGGGCCCACACGATCACCAGGTCGGCGAACGTCGCGTTCCCGATCCACTTCTTGGCACCGTTCAGGATCCAGGTGTCACCATCACGCTTCGCTGTGGTGCGCATGCCGCCCGCGACGTCGGAGCCACCGAGTGGTTCGGTCATCGCGAACGCGCCGATCTTGTCCATCGCGGCCATCGAGGGGAGCCAGCGGTCACGCTGCTCCTGGTCGCCGCCCGAGTAGATGCTGTACATCGCGAGTCCGTTGTGGACACCGAAGAACGTGGCCACGGAAGGATCCGTGCGGGTCATCTCCATCGCCATCATGCCGCTGAGCAGGTGGCTCGTGGCCGGAAGGTGCTCGCCGTAGCCCTCGTAGGGCAGCCCGGCGAGGCCTTGTTCGCGGAACTTGCCGACGAGCTCGTGCGGGAACTCGCCCTTCGCCCAGTACTCGTTCACGAGCGGCTTGACCTCGGTGCGCATGAAGTCGCGTGCCTTGAGCAGCAGTTTGCGCTCCTCGTCCGGCAGCAGGGCTTCGTAGTCGTAGAAGTCGGCGGTCAGCTGGTCTTCGAAGCTCATCTCAGTTCTCCTCCGTACGGGCACTGTCCAAAGCGGACAGCACCGCGAGCTGCTTGCGGTCGCGCGCCTCGGCGAGTTCCGAGTACGTGGAGGAGCCGTAAGCGGATTCCACGGCTTCGATGAGCCGTTCCTGTTCTTCCGGATTCTGCGAGGGCTGGCCGAGGCCCGCCCACATCTGCTTCATCGACTTGCCGATGTGCTCGGCCATATGCCGGTAGCCGCCGGGGCCGCCACCCAGATGCGAGCCGAGGAACGGCCCGGCGGTCGACCAGCGGATACCGAGCGAGTTCGTCATCACGGTGTCCACTTCGGACGGTGTCACGACACCCTGTTCCACCAGGTAGATCGCCTCGCGGCTCAGCGCGTTCTGCAGCCGGTTTCCGACGAAGCCGGGGATCTCTTTGCGTTCCACCACCGGGGTGCGCCCGACGAACCGGTAGAACTCCACGGCACGGTCCACCGACTCGGCACTGGTGCGCTCACCGGGTACGACCTCGACCAGCGGGATCAGATGCGGTGGGTTGAAAGGGTGTCCGATGAGGACTCGCGACGCGTCTTCGAGGTCTGCCGCGAACGCCGTCGAAGGGATCGCCGAGGACGAGCTGAGCAGCAGCGCGTGCGACGGCGCCTCACGGACCAGGGTCGCGAACAGGTCCTGTTTGAACTCGACGTTCTCAGGCCCGTTCTCCTGCACGACATCCGCGTGCTGGACGGCTTCCTTGACATCGGTGGCGAGGTGGACGCGAGGGGCGAGGTCCGCGGCGTCCTGGCCGAGATGCGGGGCGAAGGCCTCCAGTGCGCCGGCGACGGCGTCCGCGAGGTCCGGCCGCGGGTCCGAGACCCAGACGTCCATTCCGTGCGAGGCGAACAACGCCGTCCACGACAGGCCGATCGTGCCCGCGCCGATCACCGCGGCGGTGCGAAAAGTCATGACCGTGCTCCCTTCAAGTAGTCGAAGACCGGCTTGACCGGGGCGAGTGTCAGGTCGGTGAGGATGTGGCTCGCGGAAACGACCTCCAGCACCGGGAGATCGGCCAGCGGCGCCAGGACGTGCTGGAACAGTTGCAGCCGTGCGGGTCCGGTCCACGCTTGGATGACCACCACATCGGTGATCTCGGTGCGGACCAGTTCGAAGACCCGGGGCGAACCGTCGTAGTCCGGGATGGTCTTGAGCATGAACGTCGGCACGGTGATCTGTGCTTCGGCCTCGCGGACGTCCAGCCGGTGGTGCTTGTAACCCATGGTCGCGGTCGCGACGCGCTGGCTGCCGTAGTCGAGCGTCCCGACGAGCGCGCCGTTCTCGGCGAACAACTCCGGCGAGCCGATGGTCTTCGGGTAGGCGCTGATCTCGCGTCCGGACGCGGTCGCCGGGAAGTTGTCGAGGTACATCGCGTGCAGGTACTCGCCGCGCTCGCCCTCGAAACTCACCGGGATCGCCTGACCGGACTCGGTGTAGGGCCCGTAACCGCTGACGTCGCCCATCTTCATCACCTCGAACCGCACCAGCGGCTCGTCGATTTCTAGGGGCTCCGGGACGACGGCGCGCAGGGCGTCCGCGTCGGTGCGGTAGACGATGTTCAGGTACTCGCGGTTGGTGAACCGGGGCACCACCGGTGCGTACGCCGGATTCGTGAGCGGGGTGGTCACGTGCCGGAGAACTTCTTGCTGCTTCATCTCACTCACCTGTCCACTGTGGAGCGCGGCGCTCGGCGAAGGCCTGCATGCCTTCGCGGACGTCGGCCGACTTCATCAGCGCCGGCAGTTCCGAACGCTGGGTGGCAAACGCTTGCGCGTCCGGGACGCCGTCGGCGGCGCGGACGATCTTCTTGACCAGTGCCAGCGCCAGGGGAGCGTTGGCGGCGACCTGTTCGGCGAGTTGCAGCGCGACGGCCGCGGCCTCCCCGTCCGGGACGACCCGGTTCACCAGGCCCAGCCGTCCGGCGCGGTCGGCGCTGATCGGCTCACCGGTGAGCAGGAACTCCATCGCCAGGTGATGCGGGATCCGCTTCGGCAGCCGGAGCACGCCACCACCGGCGGCGATCAGCCCGCGTTTCACTTCGGGGAGCCCGAACTTCGCGTCTTCGGCGGCGACGATCAGGTCGCAGCCCAGCGCCAGTTCGAATCCGCCACCCATGGCCCAGCCTTCGACGGCGGCGATCAGCGGCTTCGACAACTCGGCTTCGGTCAGCCCGCCGAACCCGCGGCCGGGGATCTCGGGCGACTCGCCCTTGAGCGCCGCCTTGAGGTCCATACCCGCGCTGAACGAGCCGTCCGCGCCGGTCAGTACCCCGGCACGCAGGCCGGGATCGGCTTCCAGAAGGTCGAGTGCTTCGGCAAGGCCTGCCGCGACGGCGGCGTTGACCGCGTTGCGGGCCTGCGGCCGGTCGATCGTGATCAGCAGGGTGCTGCCGACCCGTTCGGTCCTTACTTCGTTGGTGCTCATGGTTTTCTCTCAGTGGGTGGTGGCGAGTTCACGCAGGACGTCTTCGGTGTCCTGACCCGGCAGGGGTGCCAGGCGCCGGACGGAACCGGGTGTCGCGGAGAACTTCACCGGGATGCCGATGGTGCGGATCGAGCCCTCGCTCGGGTGTTCGACGACGTCGAGCAGGTGGCCGTCGCGGACGTAGTCGTCGTCCTGCGCGGTGTCCAGTTCCAGGACCGGGGCCATCGGGATGCTGTGCTTCGCGCAGACCTCGGTCCACTCTTCGGTGGTCAGCGCCGGGGCGCAGTCGGCGATCATCCCGGCGAGCGCCTCGTGGTCGGCGCCGTCGATGGCGTCACCGTTGACGCGGGGGTCGTCGGCCAGTTCCGGCCGCCCGGCGGCGTGGAAGAAGTCGCGGAAATTCTGCGGGTTGTAGGGGATCACGCAGGCCATTCCGTCCTTGGTGTGCACGGCCTGGTGCCCGGGGTTCATCGACGGGCCGAAGCCGGTCGGGCTCTCCGCGGGCTCGAAAACGTGCCCGGCCAGGTGCTCGACGAGATTGAACGCGAGCAGCGTGTCGGTCATCGGGATCTCGACCCGCTGGCCCTCACCGGTCTTGTCGCGGTGCACCAGCGCCGCGAGCACGGTGTAGGCGATGGTCAGGGAGGAGACCTTGTCGCCGATGATCGTCGGCAGGTACACCGGCTTGCCCAGTGCGCGGTTCGCGACGTCGACCAGGCCGGACGCGGCCTGCACGGTCTCGTCGTAGGCGGCGTGGCCCGCGCGATCGGAGTCGCTGCGGAAGCCCTGCGCGTGGGCGTAGACCAGACCGGGGTTGCGCGCGGCGACGTCGGCGTAGTTCATGCCGAGCCTGCTGAGCGCTCCCGGGCGCATGTTGGTGATCAGCACGTCGGCGGTGTCGATCAGCTTGAGTGCCTGCTCGCGCTGCTCCTCGTCCTTCAGGTTGAGGGCGACACTGCGCTTGTTGCGGTTCACGTTCAGGTTGAGCGCGGTCATCCCCGGCGTCGTGCGGAACTTGCCCACCCGGACAGTGTCGGCGGGGGACTCGATCTTGATCACGTCGGCACCGAGGTCGCCAAGGATCTGCGCCGCGTACGGGCCCATGACCACCGTCGAGAGGTCGATCACGCGAACGCCGTCCAGCGGGCCGGTGGCTGTCTGAGTCATCTTGCTTCCCTTTCGCCGTTGTTCGCTCTACCACCGAAGTTAGGCGCGAATAGCGGAAAAGGGAATGATCAAGAAAAGCAGAATGGTATGACCACGGCGGTCATACCATTCTCCCTTGTCAGGTCGAAAGCGGTTCGGCGAAGATCTCGCGGACGCCTTCGATGAGTTCGCCGAGGTCGCCGTCCTCGGCGCGATCGCGCCGCCAGACCAGGGCGGTCTCCAGCTGGGGCCGGAAATCCGCGAACGGCAGGATGGTGGCGCCGTCGACGAGGAACAAGTGCATCGGGCTGGCCGGATCGAGCATGGTGATCGAGAACGACGACCCGTTCGCGACCAGTTCCGAGATGCCCGAATATTCGGTTCCGCCGACTTTGAGCCTTTTCTTGATACCCGCGTTCGACAATTTACGGTCCATGTCGTCGGAATAGGCGGGAATGCTTTCCGAAGCGGACGGGATATAGGACAGCTCACTCAATTCGCCGATGTCCACCGTTTCCCGCCCGGCGAACCGGTCGGCGGGTACGACGGCGCCGAGCCGCTCGATCTGCACCGGGATCATCTCCAGCGCGGGATCGGTCACCGGCATCCGGACCAGCGACAACGCGAGTTTGCCCTCGTGCACCGCGGCGACCAGGTCGGGTGTCGTCCCCGGCCAGCGTTTGAGTTCGAACCGGTCGTGACAGCGTTCTTCGAGCCGTTTGACGCGTTCCCGCAGAGCCGGGTGCACGCCGGCGGGCATCCCGACGAACACGGTGCTCCGCCGCGGTTGCACCGCTTCTCGCAGCCGCCAGGGAATCGCGTTGACCTGTTCGAGGACGTCCCGCGCGATCGGCAGCAACGCGGCACCCGCCGCGGTGAGCGTGACGTGGTGTGTACTGCGGTCGAACAGCCGGTGGCCGAGTTCGTGTTCGAGATCTTTGATGCGCTGGCTCAGCGGGGAAGCGGCCATATGCAGCTTCCTCGCCGCCTGGGAGAAGTTCAGTTCCTCGGCGACGGCCACGAAATACCGCAGGTGCAACATCTCCACGTGATCACCCTAGATCGTGGCCAGCCGCGACGCGACGGTAAGCGACGTGACCAGGCCGTGGGCCGGGCGAGCCTGGCGGCCGACGGAGCCCTCGATGGGGGTCGTGAGTGTTTTGGGTCGTTCAACCGACCCAAAACACTCAC